>SLGR01000019.1 GCA_007136585.1 Candidatus Sumerlaeota bacterium
ATATTCCTCTAACCTTCACAGTATTTCCGCTAAAGTTATACTATTTAAGCGGACTTTTATTCAAGTTCCTTTTAACGGAGATAACCTTAAGGGTCCCCCGGGGCTTCTCAATATCCTCAGGCATAACAGGCTTGTTTTTCTTTAATTCGGCCCCTATCACACCCTCTACAGCCTCCCTGAAAAGCCACCCGCCTGATCCCGTATATCCGTTCCATATCATTCGTCCCGGGTCAAAGTTCGTCAGGATATCAGCCGGCTGTTTATTGGGCTGGCCTCCGTAAACCTCGATCTCCTCCGGGGTAGTATGCGCAACCGGGGTTATCTTTCTCCAGAGCCTGTAGGAGGTCTCCCTGTACCGGGCGGCCTCTTCAGCGTTGCCGGATTTTTCGTGTTTCTCCGCAAGTATACGCGCTGCCTTTATCATCCACTGCACCCCGTGGCAGTACATCCCGTTCTCCCTGACTCCTTCCGGGTAGACGCAGCTCCTTCCAAGGTAAGGTTTACTGTCTTCGTTGAGAGCCGGCCACCCGAGAAGAACCTCGTTTCCCTTCTCAAGCACATCAATCGCGGTATTGAACATTATCTCCGAACGTTCGGGGTTAACACCCGATATCACAGCCCAGGCGGCGGTAAGAGCATCTATCTCCCATATCCCGCTTCCTTTCACCCCTATCTCCGTTCCGTCATCATGAAAAGCCCGCAGGTACCTGTCCTGTCTCCAACTCCTCTCAATAGCTTCCTTCAGCTGCTTTTGTTTATCAAGATAATAGCGTTTCCTATTTTCTCCTTCTTTCTCGCCTACTATTTCAGTCATCTCGTTAAGTATGTAGTAAAGGAAAAGGCCAAGCCAGACGCTCTCGCCCTTTCCCTGGCTTCCGATCTCATCAAGTCCGTCATTCCAGTCTCCGGCTCCGATAAGCGGAAGACCGTTGACACCCGTCTTTTTATCAAAAACCAGGTCGATTGATCTCAGACAGTGCCTGTATATGGTATCCGAACGGGTCGTTCTTCCGTAGAGCCCTCCTATGCCGTGAGGGTTTTTCGGTAGCGGCTCAAACGGATCTTCCGAGAAGACGTACGATGTCATCTCGTCAAGTATGGTTCTGTCTCCTGTTGATTTGATGTACTCAACCGTACCCCAGACAAGCCAGAGCAGGTTGTCCGAAGCGTGACTCCGGCAGGCAAACGCCGTGCTCCCGTCCGGAAGGGTAAAGAACCAGTGAAAAACATCGCCCTCGGGAAACTGCTGTGAGGCGTGAAGGATGATCTGTTTCCGCGCCATCATCGGGTCCACCCACATAATATTTATAGTATCCTGGAGCTGGTCCCTGAAACCGTAAGCGCCGCTTGACTGGTAGAACCCGCGGCGGGCCCAGACCCTGTCAACAAAATCCTGGTATTTAAGCCAGTTCTGAAGCCGGTCAAACTCCTCCTGGTTTGTCTTAATTTCCACAGTGGACATAAGATCCCTCCACCAGTTCCTTGTAGTTTCAAGGGCTTCGTTTACGTTTTCAACGGTCCTGTACCTGCCTACCACCTCACGGGCGGTTTCCATTTCCCCGGCCTGCCCCATAATCACAGCCAGGGACTCCTCCCCGCCTGACGGAACGGTTACGGTCTTAAGAAGAGCCGCTACACTCCTGTCATCTCCGGTCTTCTCCGGGCAGGGGGACCCCTTCTCAGTCATATAGGGCCTTTCCGGGGCTCTTCCGGGTCCGAAAAAGACTCCTCTTTCAGTAACTACTGCTTCGGGGTTTCCGGTCATTGCCACAAAGGCCGGACCTTTTCTGAAGGTATTGGATGGGTTCTCGTAATATACCGCCCCCGTATCCTCATCTTTTTTTATAGTAAGGGCCGAGGGAGAACCCGAACCGGGCTGACCCTGTTCGGGCATAAACCCCAGGACCATCTGGAAATAAGGAGAGACCCTGAGCCTCCTGGGCTGATCTGAGTTATTCTTTATCTTAAGCATATATATCCCACAGGGGTCTTCAGGCGGGACAAAGACAGTAAGCTCCGTTTCCAGATCCCCTTTCTTCATCCTGAACTCGGCTGTCCCTTCCACGCTGAACTCAGCCTGGTTGGAAGCCTCGCGGTCATTAAGGGGATGATGCGTGGGAGAGTACCACTTGCCGCTCTCAGTATCATATATGTAAAAGGCCTCACCGGGGATCTCCCTTGTGACGATATCCGAGCAGTCAGGTGTTATCCGGTTCTGCTGGGAGTTGTAGTTACTTGTTGTATGAAGCCCCCGGTTCGTCACCATAACAGCGTGTTCAAGCGCGTTACATAGCTGGTGATCAAAAGGCCTGGGGGTATACGGAGACTTTACAAGCATATTGTCCCCGTTATTCCTGTACTCGCAGTATGGGAGCGGTGTGCCGGGGGGTATTTTTCCGTGGCCTATGAAAGGCCTTTCCCGTTTCACCGCTTCCGGCTCAGGTGAAGTTGTTCCGGCTGCGGGCGAGATAATACTGTTTATAGCATCCAGTGCCTCGTCACGCCCGGCGGCGCATCCTATAACAAGGGTGAAGTTCATGACCGAACGCGCTTTTACCTGCGCGTCAAGAACCATAGACCCTATGGGATCAAAGGTGGGCGCGCCTGTACTGTCTGAAGGCCGTTTAAAATCAAGGGTTGAGAGCGCTTCCGGATCCCATACACTCCGGGCCCTTCCTATAAAATCAAGCCGGTAATCAAGGTACCCTTCGGGAGCAGAATCCAGAGCCATAAACCCCATAAGTTTTGTCTTCTTCTGCCAGGCCAGAACGGCGTTGGCATTACTGTTATATTCAACCTCGGGGAAAAGTTTTGAGTACTGGGGATGAAACCTGTCGTCGTTCGGCCCGTTAAGCACCCACTCAAGGTAGGGAATTATCTTGAGCGGTCGGTCGGAACCGGAAAGGTTCTCCACTTTCACATCCCACTTCTCGGCGTGAAGACCCTCTACGGGCAGGGTTATATCAACAGTTGTTTTTATGTCGTTTGATTTATTGACCAGCCTTACCCCCTTCCCTTTTTTCTCAACGGAAACTCTTTCAAAACTTCCTGCGGGATAATTTCCTGTCACGGGCCAGAACCCTTTCCCCGGACCTTCGGCAGCAGTGTCTTTGATAAATACTATCCTACCGCAGGGATCCATAAGATCGTAGCAGCGGCGGCTTATATCATACTCAAATATATCTGTCTGGGACTGGTCTCGGTTATAAACATCCTTACGGAGCGTGCTGTGAATACTTCCGTCGTCCCGCACGCTAAGCGTATACTTTCCGGTTCGGAGAGTGTAAGTCTTTTTTCTGCGGCGCCGGTTCTTAAGGACCCTTACAAAAGAGAACCCGCCTGTAGATATGAGAGCGGCAAAGATAGGCAGCACCGCCATCTGCCCTGTTGAAAGCGAGCCGAAATACTCTATCATCCTCCTGTAAAGGGGGGCGGTTCCCATAGCCTGGGAAGTTGTCCACAGATACTCCCAGTCTTCCCCGCGTGGAAGGTAAAAGGGTATCAGGAGCGGCGCCCAGGTCACAAAACGCTTAACGGCCTCCGGGATGTATTTCTGCGCTGAGATCGGACCTATGAACCGGGCGATTTTCTCATCAACCCTGTCCAGCCCTATAAAACTCCAGTTAACCAGGGTTGCCACCCTGAGTCCCATATGATCCATCCAGATCAGGATACGGAAAAAATCGTATATAAGAATGTAAAGAAACACGTTCAGGCTCCAGGCCCTGAAATTCTCAGGAGACGAAGTTAAGCTCTGAAAGGTGGCAAAAAACGTTCTTATAAGACCATCCTGGTTATACCATGTGGGGTCGGGCATCATCCGCAGAAAAGTAAATATAACAGGGGCCATCCAGAGTCCCCACCGCATAACCCGTACAAGTTGTTTTATAAGTTCAACGGCCCCCTGTCTGGAGAAGAAGTTGCGTATTATTGATTTATCTTTCTTAAAATAAGCAAGCATAAACACCTGGTTTACCGCAAAGAGCCAGGCTGCGACAGACCAGTTAAGAACCCCTGCAAAGGCCTCCGTGTAAAGAAGTTTGACCCCCCCTGTATAAACACCAAGATCAATCATACCCCATTTGTTTACCAGCGGAAAAGTCACGTAACTTCTACCTTCGAACCCGGCGGTGGTATAATCCCGGAACTTCTCAATTACTACCGGCACCTGAGCCGTATCAAGATAAAAGGCCAAGGCGCTTCCCACAAAAACCCCCAGAATAGTATCAAAGAAATAAAGCTTCCAGGTCTGAATCTTTCCTTTTCCCTGGAAAGAATATATGACATCTCGGATAAGACTCACAGCGCCTGAAGAAAACGCTCCGACCGTAAGTCCGAATAAGACCCGGGATCCCATATCAAGCTGAAAGATTCCTATATCTATACCATAGGAAAAACCAAGGCCGAAGACCGCCCCCCGTGCATAAAGGACCCAGTTTCTGTAGGAATATCGAAGCCTCAGGAAAAAAGGTTTGCTTCCGTCAAAAGTCTCTATAACCGTTTTCATAAACGGAAATACCAGGGCTCCCGCCGCCGTTCCGACTATAATAGGCAGGGAGGCCATCAGGGTCTGCGCGATATTGCTGGCCAGAAAAAATCTTAAACCATAGAGCACCGCCATAAATATACCGCTAAAAGCCATTCCTTTTTTAAGCCCCGTTGCGATATTACCAGATATATTTTCCTGAGAGGGCGGGGTTCCCTGGACACCGTCAAGAAGCATACCGGTAAGTAAATAAGTCATTCCCCACAGGGGAGCATGGGCCATCATGGTCAGAAAAACAGCTGTCAGCGCCTGCCCTGAAAGAGGAAGAGTCGCTACCGCGGGAGTAGACCCGGCATCTGCTATGTAAGGCGAAAGAACCACAGCAAGGGATATCAGAGCAAGATCCAGATGAGCCTTTCCAAACTTGAGGAAATCACCTTTTGCGGCATAGCGTATAAGTCCCGTTACGATCTCGCTGAATAAAAACACAACCAGAAACCGGCCGGCCACCTCCGTAAAGATCTCGTACCGGGCAAGCACCCCTGCACTCAGAGCTCCGCCTGCAAGGCGCAGTATCCCGGGGTTTCCCAGGAGCAGGAGCCACCCGAAAAGAAAAGGGGTTCCGGCCACCATTACAGCCGTGACGGGTTTTACGTGTCTGCCGCGCGCGGATACCAGTCCGGCGTTAGCGATGGAATATATAAGGAAAGCAACAGATGCCGTAAGATGATTTATTACAAAGATCTGAGCCAGCGAACCGGGAACCTGAAGAAGCGCCTGGCTTCCGGAAGCTGAAGCCAGTATGCCGGCAACAGCAAAATTCTGAAAAACCTCCCGCGGGGTAAGACCTGATCCTGTAATGCCGCGTTTAAGAATAAGGGGGGCCGCAACCCCGGCAAGAGCGATAGCTATAACCGCCGCGCCGGCTCCTTCCGCCCCAAGCGCCCTCTGGACAGGACCCAGAATATATATCCCTACCGCTGCAGCCAGGGTAATGACAGTAAATACCCCGTATAAAATATCCCGCCTTATTCCGGCTAACGCGCCGCCTCCGGAGTATCTGCCGTTTTCAATTCCCGTATCTATGTAGTTATTCATTTTTCTGTACCGGTTATACTCTTCCTTCCTTAGTATCCCGGCCGAATACCTTGTAATATCCGGCCGCCGCCAACGACAATATAAGACCCAGTCCCAGAACCATAATTATCTTACCGTGAATCTTTTCAAGAAAGCGCATTTTTCCGAACTCAAGGTCAAGAAGTATTCTGCCCTCCACTGCCTCAGGGGGGGCCGGGGCCTCCTCCACAGGGCTTGCGAACTGGCTGACCCCGAAAGCAATGGTCGCCTGGGGTTTTACCACAAAAACTATCTCATCCATATCTCCTATCTTGCTCCATTGTATAGGCTCCTTTAACATGGACCACCCAACGGAGGTTTCCAGGGGAATACCCTGAACTCCTCCGGGACCCTTAAACTCGGCCTTAAGGCTTATACTCTCAGCAAGTTCAGGCTCGGGTATTTTTACCGCTACGTACGCGGCGTCAAAGTTTTCAGGTCTAACCTCTCCGGGGTACTGGTTTGTCCAGACCCCCGCGGCGGAGTCAGGGGTCACCCTGAAATCCAGCTGCAGGACCTCTCTTGCTGCATGCGGGTCATAAACCCGCTCAATCAGCCCTTCGGCATCGCCAAGCTTAAAAATACCCATACCCTCGGCGTCAAGCAGTGTTATAAGCCCGGGTTCAACGATAAAGGGATCTTCAGGAAGTTCGGTTTCGGTAAACCTGAAATCAAAGAGCAGGGTTCCTTTAATATCTTCGTCGGCAGCCGGTTGCGCTACCATAACAACCTCATCAATACTTTCTATAAGCTCCCATTCTATAGGGGCGGCAAATGTATTTAATCCGTCTCGCAGCTCCAGGGGGACGGTCTGCACATCGCCGGCGGGCCCTTTAATTTCAAGGTTGAGTCTTATATCGCGCGACTGTCCGGGTTCAGGAAGAATTATATTCCCTTCTACCGTTTTTACGGTTTCGGCATCCAGCCATTTTGGGTACTGGTTTGTCCAGACCCCCACAACGGTCCCTTCCGGTGCCGAATACTCAAAAGAAAGAAGATCTGACTCAGTCTCATGGCTGTATACCCGCGAGACACTCCCCTCGGAATCTCCTATATTGAAAACCCCCATACCGCCCGCGCTGAAAATATCCGGCTTCCTTTCGGGAAGATCCTTTTCCTCCGGTCTTTCAATATCCAGGAACTTAAGATCGAAATACACGCTCCCCGAAACTTCCTCTCCGGGGACTGGTTCAACAACAAAGACCGCTTCGTCCAGCTGCGCTATATGCTCCCAGTCTATGAACTCCTTAAATGCGTTGGCCCCCTCTTCAACCCTGAGCGGCACTCTCTGAGTCTCCCCGGCTGGGCCTTTGAGCTCCAGCATGATGTTTAAAAGATCCGGGTTTATTTCACCCGGAATCCCTACAGCGGCCTTAACAGCGGTTACTGTTTCAGGGGAAAGCCCCCCAGGATATTCGTTCGTCCATATGCCGGTGACGGTTCCCTCCGGAAGCTGATATTCAAACCTGAGGGCCTCTCTTTCAAGAACCCGGCTCCGCGCGCGGCGGACGCTCCCTTCGGAGTCTCCTATATTAAATACGCCCATACCCCCGGCGGAGAATATATCAAACTCATCCTCTGCGGCTTCTCTCTCCTCCGGCTCGTCTGTCTCAAGGAATTCCAGGTCAAAGTAGAGGATACCCCTGGCCGTCTCATCATATGAAGGTTCAGCCACAAGCACCGTCTCTTCTACACTTTCCAGGGCTTCCCAGTCTATAAGATTATAAAAAACGCTCCACCCCTCCCCAGGATAGAGCGGGATAACCTGCATCATCTCATCGGGGCCTTTAAGCTCCAGTTTCAACCGGATAGATTCAAGCTGTTCATCCTCTTCGGACCTTAACCTCACTCTTACGGTATTTGCGTACTCCGGGGTTAGTTCTTCCGGGTATCCCCTGGTCCATACACCCGCAGCCGAACCCTCCGGGACCTCATACTCAAATCGTATAACGTATTTATCGTACTCTTCGCTCCGGGCAAATCTTGAGCTGCCCTCTGCCTCGCCTATTGTAAAGACACCGGTCTCCTCCGCATCAATAGGGCCGAATGAGAGCCCGTGGGAGAGGCCGGCGGATACCAGAAGCCCTCCTGCCAAAACCAGGGTGCTCC
>SLGR01000174.1 GCA_007136585.1 Candidatus Sumerlaeota bacterium
AGAAATTTCTTGGTTGCCTTAAGGAATGCTTTTATCACCTGTTCGCTTGTCCCGGCAAAATCAGCAATACGTTTCCACTTGATATCTAAATACTCATGGGCGAGTTCATTGCGCAGTTTTACCCATCGTTCAAAATAATCGACAAATTCTTTAGAAAGTTTGAATTCGCGAACTGTCCGTGACACCGCCTCACGGTATGTCGGCGGAACACGACGTTTTTTGCTGCCCAAAACAACTTTTGAAATGTCGATAACGGCGTTTACAATATTTTCAAGCCAACGCTCAATTTCGTTCCGCTTGCGCGGATCCTGCTCAAAATCATCCAAAGTAAAACTCTGGTAGATGGAATAAAGGCGAATTTGCTCTTCAACAAAATTAATAGTGCGTTTTAAATCCTCCTTGTCCCGTGGCGTCAGTGATGCAGAACGTTGGCTGATTGCGTAGAATTCGTCAACAAAACGACGGTACTCCTCTGCCGCCGAGGTTATAACAGACATAAATTTAAGCCATACCCCGGAATCCTTTACCACCAGCGGCATACCACGGAGCGCGGTTTCCGCCATACTTGCGGGCGCCTTGTTGAGGATCAGAAGATCCACTGCGTCCGTGGCGAGGATTTCGGTGCAGTCGCGCCATATCTCCTGTTCCTGCCTATAGTCGCGGTCAGACTCCCACTCAATTCTTTTTTCCGGAGACGACAAATATACTGCAATATCCCAATCGGATTGACTGCGACCGGCCCCGTTTGCCCGCGAACCAAAAACAAAAGCCATTACCACGTCTTTGCGGCTTTTAAAAAGTGTTTTGAGTTTTTGAATTTTAGCGGCCTGTTTATCCATTAAGTATAATATATCAGATATTCGCTAAAAAGCCAAGTCACAGTCACGATGTCGGCTTAAATGTCGACTCAAACTGGAAACCCTTTTTTCTTGACAATAATGCTAAAAATGTATTAGACTTGGATTAATGAAAAGACTGCTACGACGCTGGTTTCTCGGAAAAATGACAATAATTATCGCGCCCGGCAAGGGAAGCCGTGCGTCGCATCTCCATTTAAGTTATCCTTTTCTTTCTTTCCTCTCCCTGCTTCTGATCGGTGTGCTCATAGCCGGTATTTATTTCGCCGACACTTATATAGGATACAGTAAAGCCATACGGACAAACCGGGCGCTTGTCCAGGAAAGAGATTATTATTCTCAGCAGGTAGAGGAAACCCTGGATATGCTGGAAAAAGTAAAGGATATCGAATCAAACCTCCGGGGGATGCTGGAAATGGGATCCGTAAGGGATATTATAGAGAATTATCCCGTGGGCGGAAGCGAAGGCGAGGTCATATCTGCATTACCGCATTCTTCCGATATCTTTGAACGCTACCGTTTTGATTCAAACGTCGCTATGGTCAGAAGAGATGTCTGGGAACAGGAGCAGTCGCTCTCCGATATTGAGGGGTTTATCGCCCAGAAAAAGGAGATGCTGCTCTCAACCCCTTCCATATGGCCTATTTTCGGATACATAACCAGCGGGTACGGGTGGAGAACACACCCCATCAGAGGGAACAGGGAGTTTCACAGGGCTATAGATATGTACAGCCCGCTTGAAAAAAACACTCCCATAAGAGCTACTGCGCGGGGCAGGGTAGTTGTGGCAGGCTGGTCAGGCTCTTACGGGCGCCTTGTTGTAGTAGACCACGGAAACGGGTTCTCAACCAGGTACGCGCACTGCTCCAATATTATTGTTGAGCAGGGAGACCGGGTTGAACAGGGCCAGATAATAGCATACGTCGGCCGGTCGGGGACAGCGACCGGAAACCACGTGCACTACGAGGTCTGGTACAGGGGTAAACCGGTCAACCCTATGGATTTTGTAAGAGGGAGGTAATATTTTCTTGAGCGCCAAAAATAAAAAACCGGCTATAGGCAAGGTTGAGACGCTTATAAGCCAGGATACTCTTGTTGAGGGACATATTGAAGCTGTAGGAACCTTAAGGATAGACGGAACGGTAAAGGGAGGCATTAAAAAGGCCGAAGGTGTGATAATAGGTGAAACCGGAACCATCGAGGGAAATATTAACGCCGAGGTGGTAAGTCTCTCCGGCAGGGTCATTGGAAATATCACCTCCCAGTCCTCCCTTGAGCTTATGAAAGGCTCGACTCTTAAGGGTGATATTGTAACCGAGAAGCTTACTATAGCCGAGGGGGCTCACTTTGACGGGTCATGCGAGATGACGGGGCCCGGAAAAGAATCTAAATCCTCTGATAAAGAGAGAGAACCTGCCCGGGTTCAGGCGCATGCCGGAAACCGGCAGCCTGCCGAAGAACCTACCTGAGAAAATCTATAGCCTTCTGAATCTCCGCTTTTACCCTGGGGTTTGATACAATCTCTCTGGAAACAAGAAGGTACCTTACCGCCTCTGGGAGCCTCAGTTCTTTTATTGACTCACAGGCTCTGAGCCTTACTTTTTCGCGCTCGGAATTGTCTTCTATAACCTCAACAAGGGGCAGGATATTTCCGTACCCCCCCACAAACCCGAGCATATCAACCAGCCAGAAACGGAACTTCCAGTTTGAACCTGATTTCAGTTCCTGTATAAGTATGGGGGCTATCCTGTCCCCCATATCCATCAGGGCAACCGATTCGCTCATTGTACTCCGACCGAGGTTCTCAAGAGTTTTCTCCCGTGAGGCTGTTCTTATCCTTCCAAGTATATGTTCAACCCTCTGCCTGGTCTCCGTATCTATCTCCTCAACCCGGGTAACAGGGTAAACCTCCTCAATTACAGGCGGCCGTGTGGGGGCGCAGCCCACCGCATTAATTATAAGACAAACAGCAGTAATACAAATCAGTCTTTCAGGGTTCATTACCGGTTATTATCCTGTATAGTTCCTGCGCGCCGGGATCGGTAAGCGAAGCGATAAAATCGCACGCGCCGCGGGCGGGATCTTCGTCTTTCAGAAAAGGCATCTGTTCCAGAACCCTGCTGTAATTTTCACAGTAGTACTCATATAAAACCGCAACTATCGTCCTGGCTGTCTTCTCCCTGGCTGCTATCTGCGGAAGCTCGTAAACACGGCTGTAAAGAAAACTGCGCAGCTCTTCAGTCGCGTTCATAACTTCTTCAGACATCAGGATATGCTCACGGCCGCGGCTCGCTTCTATCACATCTCCTGTCATACTTACAAGCCTCTGCTGGAAATTGTATCCCAGAACCGGACCTGTCTCGCCCGGAAGGTCACCGGCGCCTATCAACCCCATATTAAACGCATCATCCACATCATGGTTAATATAGGCTATCCAGTCCGCAAACTGAACAACCTCGCCTTCTATTGTGCCGCTCTCCCCGCCGGAGGCACTGTTTTCATTCATAACCTCAAAGATACTCTTCTTCCCCTTGGCATGCCCTGATATCGCGTCCCTGACCTCGCGGGTAAGGTTGAGTCCCCTGCCGCCGTTTTCAAGTTTCTCAACGACCCTTAACGACTGGTTGCTGTGGCTGAAAGCAAAAGGGGTGATCTGTTTTAACGTATCCTCCCCCATATGGCCGAAAGGGGTATGTCCAAGATCGTGGCCTAGAGCGGCAGCCTCCGCCAGGTCAGTGTTAAGGCCCAGGGCCCTGGATATATACCTCGCCACCGTGGATACTTCAAGCGTATGTGTAAGACGGGTCCTGAACTCCTCTCCCGTGGTTGAAAGGTAAACCTGCGTCTTGTGCTTTAGGAGCCTGAAGTAAAGAGAGTGTATTATCCTGTCCCTGTCCTTTTGAAACTCGGTGCGGACCTGGCAGGGTTCTTCGTAAACATCCCTTCCGAGGGTTCCGGAACTCAGGGAAGCATATTCGGAAAGATTATCTCTTTCCCAGCTCTCGGTCTCTTCCCGCACAGACATTTTTATCCGGACCCTCCCTGCAATTCCTCAAGGTTTCTGCGAAAAACGGAACTATCGTCAAAACCGGGCAGGAGTTCGGAAGTTTTATATCTCACGCACTCACCGGAAACCCCGCAGCAGAGAACCTCGGATCCGCGCCCGAACTCAATAATAACCTGGCGGCAGGCTCCGCAGGGGACCGAGACCTCGGGAGATGAGGTGACTACAGCCACGCGCTTTATACTTTTCTCACCCCCTGAGACCGCGGCAAATACCGCCGCCCTTTCCGCGCATATCGTGAGCCCGTACGAGGCGTTCTCAACGTTGCACCCGGTGTATATCTTTCCGGAACCGCCCTCAACCGCCGCGCCCACCTTGAACTTGGAGTAAGGAGCGTAGGCCTTCTCGCGGCACTCTGCAGCAGCTTTTACCAGCGGGTCTGATTCACAACTTATCTTATCATTCATTATCTTATAACCCTTTCCAATTCTTCCTGTATCTCTTTTCTAAGTCTCTTCCTCTCACCTTCAGGCAAAAAGGCTGCCGAAGCCCCTTCCAATATGACCTGTTCAAGCCCCTCTGGTGAGAGTCCTAGTTCCAGAGCCTTTGAGTATTCGTAGGTCATATCTATTCCGCTTACCCCCCTGTCATCAGTATTAAGCGTGACTCTCACACCCGAGTCTATGAGCTTGAGAAAGGGATGCTCACTGTAATCTTCAACCACCTGGGTCTGCACGTTTGAGGTTATGCAAATCTCAAGGGGGATTTTCTTTTCCGCGACCTCTTCCATAAGAGCCGGATCCTTTATAAGGGCTACTCCGTGACCTATCCTGTCTGCTCCCAGCTCAAGAGCCTGCTTTATATTTTCAGGGCCCCCGGCCTCTCCGGCGTGGACTGTAAGAGAAAGCCCGCCCTCACGGCATATCTCCACGGGTTTCCTGAAATCGGAAAGACCGTAACGGCTCTCATCCCCGGCCACATCAACCCCGCATACCCCGTAATCGCGGTATCTGACAGCGCTGCGGGCCGTTTCAAGAGAATCTTCCAGGGTCGTTCCCCTGTAAAGACATAATATTACCCCGCAGCGCACGGGGAACTCTTTTTCCCCGCGCTCAATTCCTTTAAGAACCGATTCTATAACAGCCGGGATAGAAAACCCTTCGTCTTTCTGAAGCACAGGGGCGAACCTGATCTCAAGATACTTCATATTCTCGGCGGAAGTATCCCTCAGGAGTTCATATGAAATCCTTTCAAGCGCCTGCGGGTTTTTAAGTAAAGGGTAGAATGTCTCAAACCTCTCCAGAAACTCCCCAAGAGACCGGCACCCTTCCGGGACCCTTACATAAGGCCTTAACTCTTCAACTGTATCGGCGGGAAGCTTATGCCCAACGGCGCGGGCAAGGTCAAGTATTGTCCCGGTTCTTATTGAACCGTCCAGATGGCAGTGAAGGTCTACCTTGGGTATTTTTTTAAGAATTTCATTATTCATTGTCTTTTCTTTCCTTCAATATCTCTATCGTTTTTTCAACTCCCTCATCAAGTTTGGTGAAATCTTCCGGGAGAGGAGAATCGGGGTAAACGAATATAACATTAAGAGGCAGCTCTTTATCAAGGGAATCCTTATCGTCCGAACCATAGGTTGCCTCCATCTCTTCCCTTGAGACAAGGTGATCGTCTGTTCCGGATTCAACGGCCTGCTGGTGTCTCCTGAGGTTACGCTGCCAGCAGATCTCAAAAGGAACATCCAGGTAAACTGCTATCGCGTCCCTGAGAACCTCCTGAGAAAAGTTTGAGGTTATTGAATGCACGTAATTGGGCCTGGAGAACTCAACGAATATCAGGGTATCCGGAGAGGAATTTTCTTGCAGGGAGATAAGGTCGCGGTTTACTGCCTTCAGTATATCATCCCATACGCTCTCGTCTGTAACCTTATAGCCGCCGTCATCCGTCTTTCGGCATCTCTCCCATTTTCCGCTTTTCTCATCTTCCATAAAAATATCCCAGAGTTTCGGAAAATCATCTATCCGGGGAAACTCCGAATACATTTTTTCTTCTTTAAGGCGCTTTATGAGCCTTCTGTAAAAAGCGGATTTGCCGCAGCCGGGGGTCCCGAGCAGAAAAACAATCACTTTAACACCTCATTCAGGTAAGCCGTCTCCTCCGCAAGTATCTTTCCCGCGCTGAGGAGTTCATCTATCTCCCTTACAGCGGTCTCAACGACTATAATTTCAGTTCCCTTATCCCTTAAAATGGAGGCAAGGCTGACAAGGTTATCCCGTTTGAGAAATCCCTTCTCGTAATGAAGGGGAGGATGAAACTTGAACTTATCTCCTTCTATCTGGAAATCGTTAAGATGAACCTGGTAAAAAAGAGAGTCGGGTATCTCTTTTACTATATCCTCCGGGGACTCCGGTATGCTCTCCCTGCTGTAAGTTTTCTTATGCATCGGAAGTTCAATAGTGAACCAGTGTCCGATATCAAAGCAGTATTTAACATCACACCCGTCTGAATTGACCTCTTCAAGTATATCTATGATATCCGAGTTATAGACCCCGTATGAGTCAAAGGCCGTATTATTCTCGAGGTGAAGTATAAGCCCTTTTCCGGCGGCATAGGGGTAAAGTTCCTTAAGGGTCCTTACCATAGAAACCCTGAGTATTTTCATATACTCTCCCATAGCCTGGTAAAAAGGAACCGAACCCGGATGCATTACTACAGATAAACAGCCGAGTTTTTCCGCAACATCCATATACCTCATCAGAAGCTCCACGGCTATCTTCCGGTCGGATTCCTGAAAACATATCGTGGCGGCCGCTACATAGGTATAGGGCAGGTGCAGGGAGATGCTCATCCCAAGCTCAGAGGCATGTTCCGCAGCCCGGGCAAGTTCTTCATCAGACATCTCAAGGTACGGGTTCGGAACTCCTCCGTCAAGCTCAATATGGTCGAGACCTATCTCCTTTCCTACGTCAAGCTGGTTTATTATATCCCGCTTAGACCTGATCTGCACCCTCGCATCCATATCGCAAACAGCGAGGCTGCCCTCTTTAAACTGTTTTCTCTCCTCCGGGGTCAGGAACGAGGTTTCCAGCATATTTGTAAAATTTCTTCCGATCTTCATCAGTCCTCCCTTACTTCAGGCCGGGTTTCCGGCACGCCATCTTTCTCTCTTAATTTTGAATAATTACCTTCCGGGCAGAGCTGGTTCTTTAAAACCTCCCGGGAAAGTTTTC
The DNA here is from genome assembly GCA_007136585.1 of Candidatus Sumerlaeota bacterium. Classification (GTDB taxonomy): domain Bacteria; phylum CG03; class SLGR01; order SLGR01; family SLGR01; genus SLGR01. The sequence goes on from SLGR01000174.1 coordinate 7,095, forward strand.
TGCAGTATATCACATGAAACGTGCGGCAGGCCCTCTCCGCGTTCAGACCTTTCTCATCCAGGGCAGATGCGCTCTCGCAGGAAAACCCGCAGTATTTCAATCCCTCCGCCTCATCATCCTATGCAGAACATTTTTAAATTTTCCCAGGAACCCGGCATCATAAAGTTTTTCAATTATATCTATCTCTGTAGAATCAAGCCAGGTGCCTCCGCACTCCTGGCAGAGATCAACTGTAATGGATTTATCCTTTGAGTACTGCTCTTTCTCCATCTCCACTCTGCACCTGGGACAGTCACCGTGCTTGATATTCATCTCCTGGTCTGTCTCATCCCCTAACGAGGGTGAGTCTATTATAGTAAGCCGCTCCTCAACATACTTTTCAAGTTCGTTCTTATCAAACCAGACGCCGCCGCATACGAAGCACTGGTCTATTGTAAGTAAAGATGTATCAGTTTTTTTCTTCTTTTCGGATACTTTTTTTATCTTAATCTCCTTCTCCTGAAGTTTTCCTATACATTTGGGGCATTTCATCAGCAGCACCTCCGGTTTAAATTTTC
>SLGR01000016.1 GCA_007136585.1 Candidatus Sumerlaeota bacterium
ACTTATCTCGGGATAATACTCCTCGCCTCCGCGGTTGAAGAATCCCGAAGTTCTTCCCTCTTCCACCCTGACCCGGTCAAAAAACCCGTCCATATCAATAAGGATTGAGGCAAAATACCTGTTATGTATCCCGGCCCAGTTTAATATACCGCTGAACCCGCCTTCTCCGGGATCCCTCTTCACTCGTCCGTCAAGTTTCATAAAGGGGGTATTATCTTTTACATTATCGTCTCTAAGGTCTTCAGTGGTCCCTAATCCTCCGTACCACCCGGTCTCAATATCAGCCCCGGGTTCTCCCCGGAACGCCGTCTTAACTTCTATCATCCCCTCCGGGGTAAGGGTATAGCGCCTGCTTATCTCAACCCCGTTCTCCTCGTAAAAAGCCTCAACAGTCTCACCCCCGTCCGGGCTCCTTACAGCCCACCCGTGAAAGCCTTTCAGCCCGGCGGGGTACGGGGGAGCCTTTCCCTGGATCAGGTCAAGGCGGCTGCCGTCCTTATCAAGTATAACAAGGGATGAGAACCCCGCATCGGCCCCGCTAACAGTAACCTCTGTTATCCCGTCCGTAAGAATAGCTTCCCCGTACTCTTCCTCAGCGGGAAACGTATCTTTATCACGGGGGGCCGGGGTATCGGGCTCCTCCGGAACAGCTGGTTCCTCCTCCACAAGCGCGGGGGGGGGCTCTGAGACAGGCGGGGGCGGCTCTTGAGTACCCTGAAACGCAAGGAGTATAAGTATCGATATGGCTATGGCAAGTATTAATCTTGTTTGCATTATAATTAGACTCTGTTATTTAAACCGGATCGTAACCCCCCGGGGTGAACGGGTGACACCGCAGCACCCTGCCCGCGGAACGCAGAGACCCTTTTACCGGCCCGTAGCGTCTGAGGGAACCGATAAAGTACTCTGAACACGAGGGTGTGTACCGGCAGCATCTTCCGAAAAGAGGTGAAACCGTTACCTGGTAGACCCTTGCGGCAAATATAAGTGTTTTCTCTAAAAATCTCATTTTCAACGCTCTTTAAGGGAGCCTTTCATTCCTTAAGAAGCCCCGCCCGTTTCCATAGCAGGCGCATCTTATCCTCAATATCTTCATAGGAGTACCCGTCGGATCCGGGTTTGAAAATAACCACGCAGCAGCACTCATCCAGCTCGCCCGCGCTTCTTCGGAAGACCTCCCTGGCCCTTCTTTTCAGCCTGTTGCGGATATGGCTCCTCCCTGTCCTGCGCCCGACCACCGCGGAGAACCTTTTCCCGGGCCCCGGGGCCAGGTACATCACCAGCCCTTCCGCCGAATACCGCTCCCCCCGCTTTATGGTATCCCCGGTATCCTTCCCCAGTCTTTTATCCGGACCGAAGCCCTGGGGGCTGCTCAGGCTGAGAGCCTCTTTCTTCCTTTTTTTCTCCGTCTTTTTAGAACCCTTATTCCGGCTTTCGAACTCATCCTGTTTCTGAAGCCGTGTTTTCTTTTCTTTCTTCTGTTGCTCGGCTGATATGTTCTTTTCATAATCCTGCTCCCGTGGTTTTATTATCAGTCTACAGTTTTATATTTCTTTACTCTCACCCCCCCGCGGAGGTTTAAGTCAGGTATTATAATGGATTTTCTGAGAGATTGTCAAATTCTTGACTTTCTATTTCTAATTTAATAGTATACCCTTATTCCGGATTTCCGGGTTATTCCGGAAAGTTCCTAACAATGTGAATAACTTGTTAATAATCTGCTAACTAATACGTAATGATCTCAATGAATGATTCTCCTGAAACTATATGGGAAAAAGTCACTGAAAGCCTCAGGGAAAGCTTTCCTCAGGAGACTTTTGAACTCTGGTTCTCGTCTACAAAAGCGCGCGCCTTTACAGAGAGCATACTTCATATTGAAGTACCCAACAGATATTTCTGCGAATGGATGGAGAAGAACAAGGAAGAGATAGACGGGGCCGTGAGAAAAGTAACCTCCGATTCCTCCTGCGCGGCTAATTTTGTTATAAACGAGGATAACCAGATTTACAGGCCTCAGAGCAGAGAGGAACTCCCCGAGCCTGTTTATGAGCCCGGGAGCGAGACCTCCTTCCCGGAATCGGACCTTAACCCCCGGTATACTTTTGAATCATTTGTGATAGGAACAGCCAACAGGTTCGCGCAGGCTACAGCCGAGGCCATAGCTAATGACCCGGGATCCAGATATAACCCCCTCTTTCTGTACGGGGGGGTGGGACTTGGAAAAACCCACCTGCTCCACGCCATAGGTCACAGGATAAAATCCAGCGATCCGACTAAGAAAGTGCTTTATGTCACCTGCGAGAAGTTCACGCAGGAGTATATTGACGGCATAAGGGGGAAGAGTATGCCGGATTTCCAGAGAAAATATCTAAATGTTTCGGTTCTCCTTATTGACGATATACAATTCCTTGAAAAAAAAGAGGGGGTCCAGGAGGCTTTCTTCCACATATTCAATAACCTTATAGAGCTCCGCAGGCAGGTGGTGATCTCGTCCGATAAATCCCCGGACAGGATCAAAACCCTTGAGGAGCGGCTCCGTTCCCGGTTTCAGTGGGGTGTTATAGCCGATATCCAGCCTCCGGACCTTGAGACGAGGATAGCCATACTTAAGTCAAAAGCCGAAAGAGAAGAGCTTGATATTCCCGATGATGTACTGCTCTTTATCGCAACTAATATAAAGGATAACGTGCGCAAACTCGAAGGGGCGATGACAAGGATATGCGCTTTCTGTTCTCTTATGGGAAGCGACGTGACGGTCGATAACGCCCGGCAGATACTTAAGGATGTGATCTCGGCGGAAGCGGCGAATGCTCCCGTATCTGTATCAAAGATACAGGAAGAGGTTTCAAATTATTACCATATACAGGTAAAGGATTTAAAGAGCAAGAAGCGCACAAAGAACCTGGTATTTCCCCGTCATCTGGCAATGTACATAGCAAGAAAACTGACAGAAAAATCAACTACGGAGATAGGTTCGGAGTTTGGAGGCAGGGATCATACAACCGTTATGTACGCCTGTAAGGCTGTAGGCAAAAAAGTTGAGAATGACCCGTATTTCAGATCACTTGTTAACAAGTTAACCTCAAAAATAAGAGCCGGAACGGGTTCCGCCTGATGTTGTGCAGGATTCTAATAACTTTTAAGAGTTTTCCACAGGTTGCAAAAGGCTGCGTATCTTCTGAAATACCCGCTTTTACACAAATTAACAGCTCTTATTATTATGGTTGTTATTAAAGGCATTTAGTAAATATAAGGCGAAGACAGCTCCAGGAGGCATCTATGAAACTAAGACTGAAAACAGAGGAGTTTACGGAACTTCTAACTACTGTACTTCCGGCGGTATCCGGAAAGACCACACTGCCCACACTCTCGCATTTTTTGATAGAAGCGGAGAAGAACAGGGTAAAAGTATACGCTACCGATCTTGAGATAGGCATTGAATCTTCTATCAAAACCGAGGTGGAGAAAGAGGGGGCGTGCACGGTTCCCGCCAGGAGCCTTACCGATATGGTAAAAGCCCTTGATTCGGAGTACATAACTTTCAAAAAAATTACCGAATCACAATATGAGTTATCAGACGGGAATACCACCTTCAGGCTGATGGGAGGCGAAAAGGAGGAGTTCCCGGTTCTTCCTTCTGTTAAGGAAGAAGAGACTGCCGATATTGAAGCCTCCAAACTCAAGGAGGGTGTTGAAAAAACTATATTCTCGGTATCCCGGGATGAGTCGCGTTATGTGCTCTGCGGCATTTACTTCAATATTAATACGGATTCTCTGGAAATGGTATCCACCGACGGGCGCCGCCTCTCCTATTTCAAGGAAGCCCTTACTGAGGAGAACGGAAGTTTCAACGCGATAGTCCCTACAAAAGCCATAAACGTGTTGGACAGAGCCCTCCCCGGTTCGGACGATAAAGTTAAAATATGCGTAAGCGCCTCGGAGAGCCAGATATATTTTTCTTTTGCGGATACCATATTGTACTCCCGGATAATTGACGGGGATTACCCGAATTATTCGCAGGTTATCCCGGATAAGCCAACAAAATCCATAATTGCCGATACAAAGACGCTCCTGGATGCTACAAGAAGAATGATGGCTGTGACACCTGAAAAATTTGTGGCGGTCAAGTACAGGTTTGCCGACAATACCGCGGTTCTTTCCATAAACGCCCCGGAGACCGGGAGCGGGACAAGTAACGCAAAAGTTGAGTATAACGGCGAGGAGATAGAGATAGCATTTAACCCCGATTTTATAATAAACGCGATGAAAGTTATAAAAAGCGAAAAAGTCGTTCTGGGTCTCACGACTCCCATAAACCCCGGGAAGATTACCCCGGTTTCGGATACCGAAAAATATATAGGGGTTGTGATGCCTATGAGACCCTGAGTGTGGATTGATCTTTTACAATTAATAAACTTTCGGAGTTACGGGAAAAGAAGTTTCAGGCTTAAGGAAGGGACGAACCTTATAACCGGACCAAACGGAGCCGGAAAGACCAACCTTCTTGAAGCGATCCTTTTTGCATCGACTACCGCTTCCCACAGAACCTCAGGAAACAGCAAACTTCTACGGGAAGGGGAAGAGGCCTTCTCGGTAAAAGCCGGGGCTTTCGGCAGGAAGGGAAGGTTCCGGGTAGAGGTAGTATACCGGAAGGGAAGCGGAACGAAGGTGAGGGTTAACTCCTCACCCGTGAAACGCGAATCGCTCCTGGCAGGGTTTCCCGCGGTGATGTTTTCACCTGAGGATATAGATGTTGTGAAGGGGCCTCCCTCCGGACTGCGGAGGATGTTTAACATAAATATATGCCAGCTCTGCCCCCGGTACACTGCAGGGCTCATCAAGTACCGCCGGGCCCTGCAGGAGAGAAATACGGCCCTGAAAAAAGGCGGAACCGCCGGTCTTGAACCGTGGACCGGGATATTAAGGAAATACTCGGAGGAGCTGACCGGTGAACGGAAAAGGTTCCTTGAGCGGCTCGGCAGGGTTATGAGGGAGGTCGCAGAGGAAATTGGCCTTGAATCTCCCCCGGAGATACATTACAGGCCCTCAAGGTACAGGGAATCGTCCCTTGAGAAGGATATTGAGGCGGGGTTTACCACCTGGGGGCCCCACAGGGATATATTTATATTCCTTGAATCGGGAAGGAATATGAGAGATACCGGTTCCAGGGGACAGGCAAGGATGGCGGCTATACTCTACAGGGTCTCTCTCTGGAGGATGCTCAGGGAGAGTTCGGGTACGGAACCTGTTTTTCTTATGGATGATGTTTTCAGCGAACTTGATCCTGAGAAAAGAAGGCTTGTAGCCGGATGTGTCAGCGCCCGGCAGACGCTTCTTACGGCGGCGCGCCCCCCGGAAGAGCTTGAAGGAAAGGCAAATGTCATCAGATTGCGGTAACTGGAAAAAGACCGGGTCCATGATCGGGGGTATTCTGAAAGAGATAGACGTCTCGGTCAAGGACAGCGTTGAGAAGGCCTGGGAGGAGCTGGGTATAGACCCTTCAAAAGGGTCCATTATGACAATGAAGAACGGCGTTCTTTTTGTAAAGGTTCCCGGAAGCGCTCAGATGCAGGAGTTGTGGTTCAGGAAAGATGAGATCCGCGGAAAGCTTAACAGCAGACTGGACAACCGGATAAAAGATATAAGGTTCAGAGTGGGAGGATACTGATAAATGGCAGCAAAAGATACCAGTAAATATTCGGCCAGGGATATAAAGGTCCTGGAAGGGCTCAAGGCCGTAAGAAAACGCCCCGCGATGTACATCGGTTCTACCGGTGAAGACGGGGTAAGCCACCTGGTTTACGAGGTGGTTGATAACTGTATAGACGAGGTTCTTGCCGGGTACGCCTCAAACATAAGCGTAGTTCTCAAGGCTGACGGTACAGCCCAGATCATAGATGACGGACGCGGGATACCTGTGGATACCCACACCAAATACAAGATTCCGGCAGTTGAGGTCATAATGACAAAACTCCACGCCGGCGGAAAGTTTGATGATAAGGTATACAAGGTTTCCGGCGGGCTTCACGGAGTAGGTGTCTCGGTTGTAAACGCTCTCTCCGAGTTCCTGGAGGTTGAGGTCCATAAGGACGGGAAGATATACCATCAGAAGTATGAACGGGGCGATCCGGTCACCAAACTAAAGGTAACCGGGAAAACCACAGACCGGGGAACAACGGTTACCTTCAAACCCGACCCGGAGATATTCACCCAGACAACGAGCTTCAATTTTGACACCATCTCAAAAAGGCTTCGGGAGCTGGCTTTTCTTAACGCCGGGACAAATATAAGCATAATCGATGAAGAACTCGATAAATCCCATACTTTCTCATACCAGGGGGGGATAGTTTCTTTCGTAAAGTACCTGAACAAAGATAAGGAGCCGCTCCACGAGCAGCCGATCTATTTTGAGAAAGAGGAAGATGCGGTAAGGGTGGAGATAGCCATAGAGTACAACAGCGGGTACAGCTCCAGTATTTTCTCATTTGCAAATAACATAAATACCAGGGAAGGGGGAACTCACCTGAGCGGGTTCAAGTCGGCCCTTACCCTCAGCATAAACAACTATATAAAGAAGGAGATGAAGGATAATGTCCAGCTCTCGGGGGATGATGTGCGCGAAGGGCTTACCGCGGTTATAAGCGTAAAACTTCCCGAACCGCAGTTCGAGGGACAGACAAAGACCAAGCTGGGAAACTCCGAAGTCAAGGGTATAGTTACATCCATAGTAAACGAGCAGCTCGGCATATTCCTCGAAGAGAACCCCCAGATAGCCAAGAAAGTCATAGAGAAAGCTATACAGGCCTCAAGGGCGCGGGAGGCCGCCAAAAAGGCCCGGGAACTCACCAGGCGCAAAGGAGCCCTTGACGTATCCACTCTTCCCGGAAAGCTGGCTGACTGTATAGAGAAGGACGCCTCATTATGCGAGATCTACCTGGTTGAGGGGGACTCCGCAGGAGGATCCGCCAAGCTGGGTCGCGACAGGAACTTCCAGGCCATACTGCCTCTTAAGGGAAAGATACTGAATGTTGAGAAAGCCCGTCTGGACAAGATCCTCAGGAACGATGAGATCCGGACCATAATAACAGCCCTCGGTTGCGGTGTGGAAGATGAGTTCAACCTGGAAAAACTAAGGTACCATAAGACCATAATAATGACCGATTCTGATATAGACGGAGCTCATATAAGGACGCTTCTTCTTACTTTCTTTTACCGGCAGATGCCCCAGCTCCTTGAGGGGGGGTATGTTTACATAGCCCAGCCTCCTCTGTACGGGGTGAGATCCGGGAAAAAAATAAAGTATCTGCAGAAGGAGGAACATCTTACCGATTTTCTCCTGATGAGAGGGATAAAGGATGTTGTGATAGAAAACGGGGATTCAGAGGGGATGGTGGAGCTTAAGGGCGACAGAGAAGTCAGGGATATAATGAAGCTCGTTGAGAGGTACGGGTCTCTTCTCGGGAGAGCAAGGAACAAGGGTTTTACTGAAAAAGATATAGCGGAACTTGACCCTTTAAAGCTCCCGCTCTATAAAGTTGAAGAGAACGAGGGGGAGGAAAAGATACTGTATTCGGAGGAGGAGCTCAAGCATCTGAAGCAGGATTTTTTCCGTGAAGCC
>SLGR01000215.1 GCA_007136585.1 Candidatus Sumerlaeota bacterium
CATCAGGATCGACAAGGTTTACTATCTTGTTTGAATCCATATCAAGTTCACCGGTAGAAGTCAGCGCCGAAGTAACTGTATCCGCCGTAAGAGCGCCGGTTACATCAAGGTCTCCGCCTACATTGAGGTTATCCGAAAGATCTGCGGCTCCGGTTACATCCAGAGTTCCCGAGACCACGGCATCCCCCATTACGTCAAGGTCAAATTGAATCTCGGCTGACTCCGTTATAGTAAGCGTGGAAAAAGTGACAACCGAACCGGTGGTTACGTCCTGGTCCATTTCAAAGAGCTGATGCGCCCCCTGGCCGGTATTTACAGAAGCGAATTCAACCGCATCTGTTGTCCGGAGATTCTGGTCCATCATATATACATCAGTGGCGCCCTGACCTGTATCTATTGTGTCCGCCGTAAGCGCTCCGGATACACCGAGGTCTCCGCCCACATCAAGGTCTGTCCCCACGTCCAAGTCGCCCGTTATCACCGTGTCGCTTGATACAGTCACGAGCTTCGTGAAGGTATTGAGCCCCGTGAAGGTCTGCGTGGCGCTAAGGACCGCCGCGGATTCACCTCCTCCGGTCAGACTGTCCACGTATGCCTTTGTAACCGCGTCCTGGGGATCATCAGGGTCGGCAAGGTTTACTATCTTGTTTGAAACCATATCAAGATCGCCTGTAGAAGTCAGCGCCGAAGTAACTGTAGCAGCTGTAAGGTCTCCGGTTACGCCAAGGTCCCCGCCCACATTGAGGTTATCAGAAAGATCTGCGGCTCCCGTTACATCCAGGGTGCCCAGAACCGTCGCGTCTCCGATAACATCAAGGTCTGTCCCTACGCCCAAATCACCTGTTATCACCGTATTGCTTGATACAGTCACGAGCTTCGTGAAGGTATTGAGCCCCGTGAAGGTCTGCGTGGCGTGAAGCACAGCCGCATTACCTCCGCCGGACTGGGCGTCTACATACCCCTTTGAGGCGGCTTCGTGGAATTCAACCGGAAGCGGCAGGTTTACGATCCTGTTGCCGTCCATATCCAGGTCCGCATCCATATCTATACTGACGCTGGCGTGAGAATCGGTGCTTTCCGATACGGAAAAATAAGAGTCGTCGAATATAAGCGCCTTGGTCGGTTCCGTTATTACATTGGTCCCCAGGTTGACGCTGAACTCGGCTGATTCAACGGCGGGCACATTAGTAAGGTTGCTGTAATCAAGATAATATGAAGGGGATTCGCCTCCGAGAAGGTCGGCATCCTGGGCCCTTACCGCGTACATAGCATAACCTGAACCGCTGAGTTTATACCTCGGAGTCATCTCGCCGTCTTCTTCTACTTCCACGCCCAGCCAGTACTGAGCGTCAAAATCAAGTGAGCTGACATCAAGGTCAGCGGAATATAAACCGTTACTGTCAACAGTGACCGTCTCGCTAAGCGTAAGAAGGGATGAGCCCCCGGTCTCCGCAGCATAGAACCTGAAGACGACACTCTTCTCGCCTGATGCCGCCCGGCCGTCACTATCGGTCAGCACGCCCTGGAAGTTAAGTGTTTTGGGAACAGATGCCGATACGGCAGAAACAGCAACTAATCCGGCAACCAGCCAACAGCCCAGAAGAATACGGGATTTCATACTCATGTAACTACTCCTTTGCAAGGTAGAACTCCTGACACCAATAAACCTTTTTTCTTTTTCCATATTTATGTAAGTTTAACTTACTGCTGCGGCGCCTTTAGAAACCCGGCGCCTTTATTTTACCTTAAGGTCTGTTCTTTATATGAGCGGTCTCATTTAAAGAAAGTAAAATAATTATGGATTCTACCTATTGATTTTTTTTCTGTCAACTTTTTTATCAGTCTTTTCCATGTTTTCCGGGATAATTTCAGCAGGGAAACTAAAGAAATAGTATCCGGTTTCCCGGAAGGGTCCCTTCCGGATACAGACCGAAGGAGCGCGGGGTTTTGGGGCCGGCCTTAAGGCGGGGAGAGTGGTCAGAGACCCCTTAAAAAATCAGGGCGGAGGGTGATATCCCCTGCGAGGGCCCTCTCTATATCCATTAAGAGCCTCTCCCGGTCGCGGGGGAGGCGCCCCTGAAGGGGCAGGTAATTGGAGGCGTGGTTAGAGCGGAAGACCGTTCTCTCAAGGTTGAGGTTTTTAAGTATATCACGGGCCTCAATGAGAATCTCCCGGGAGTCAAGTTCTATGAACTCCCCTTTCCGGGCCTGATTGTGAAGGCGGGTGCCCGGTATGAGCATTACAGATAGAAACGAGAGGTACGCCGGCTGCATCAGGTTGAGAGCCCTTGCGGTCTCACTTACGTGCTGGCCGGAATATTTCCTGCCGCCAAGCCCCAGCAGGACTATGACCGATGATTTAATACCCGCTTCGGCGCAGCGCCTCACGCTTCTTACCATCTCCTCCGCGGAGGAGGATTTAGAGCATCTCTCAAGAACCTTACGGGATCCGCTCTCAAGCCCTATGTAGATGAGGTTCAGGCGGTTCTCCCTGAGATTCCTGAGGGAGGTTATATCCCGCCGGGAGATATTGTACCCGTTTGCGTAGGAAGATACCCGGGTCAGGGCAGGAAAGGATTCGCGGAGATTATTAAGAACCTCCGTAAGGAGAAGGTCATCCGCCGAGAGAGCGTCTCCGTCCAAGAGAAAAACCCGCCTGGTTCGGGGGCGCGATCTGGCCCCGGCGGCTATATCTCCGAGTATCTCCTCCTTATCCTTTACCCTGTACTTCTTTTCAATGTATGCACCGCAGAAAGAGCAGGTATTGGATGAACATCCCACGGTCACCTGAAGGAGAAAACTCCCCGCCTCCGCGGGAGGGCGTATAACGGGTTCTACTATAGGCACTTTCCGGGAGGTATCACTCGTTATGGGGGATTATGTACTGGCTCCCGCCTATGAACTCCCTCAGCGGAGAGGTCCCCGGGACCAGATCCAGGTCTTTCAGGGGGGACACCGTGTTTAAGAGCATCATTGTGCGGACCCCTCTTATGTACGGGTCCAGGCGACCCTCCTCCCTGAGCCGGTCTATGAAGGCATCATCCGGGAGCGAACCCTCCAGGGATTTTTTGAGCACGGGGAGCTCGTAGGGAAGCCCCGAGTTTATTACCGCGTCCGTGGAGAATATGTAGGGGAGTATATGCTTTAGCTCGCCTTTCCTTACGTAGGGCCAGTGGGCCAGGGTCTGTTTGGTCCCGTACCCCCTGTATTTAACGTCCCTTATCATCCTCTTGAGCATCCTTATATCCGCCCACCTGGTGTAGGAGCCCTCGCAGTCTCTGAGTATATTCATTGATTCTATATATATGCTGAACTTGTTGGCGGCAGGGACCGAGGCCGTCAGTTTCCTGTAAAGGCCGTGAAGGCAGTCTATGAGAAGTATCTCGTCATCTTTCAGGAAGAACTCCACGCATTTCTCCCTTTTACCGCTCTTGAAGTTATAGCAGGGTTTCTCTATGGAATTTCCGGCAAGGAGGGCCCCGAAATGCTCGTTAAGAAGCTCTATATCTATGGCCTCGGGCATCTCAAAATCGTAATCCCCGAACTCGTCCTTCGGCTGGTCGCTCAGGTTCTTGAAATAGTCGTCAACGTTAAGCTGCTTGAGCCTGTACCCGGCCCTGCTGAGCTCCTGTTCTATTATAACCGTAGTGGTGGTCTTATTGGAGCAGGAGGGGCCGGCTATTATGACCATCTTCACCTCATTCAGGCGCCCGAGTATCTTCTCTATGGTCTCATTGACATTATCTATATACCGCTTATCGGAGAGTTCTATAAGCTGCCTTATATCCTTTCCGCCCCTGTTATTGACCCAGTCGTTAAGAGTGAATATGTTCTCGCACTCGTTCTCTATATTCCATTCCAGGGTCCTGCGGCACATATCGTAATGGATACCGTTTCTGGTGAACTGTTCGGGGGATATCTCCCCCCTGCGGATCTTGTTCTTTCCTTCGCGGAAGATCATAAACCCTTCGGCTGTCTCCACCTCGCCTATATCCTTGAGGACGGTCTCAATTGTATCCATCATATAATCCCTTGAGGGGTAGAGTTCGGTCTCCGGTATGTTTTTCTTTGAGATTTCCGTAACCTTTCCGGCCAGGAAAACACTCATCTGTTTTTTCTCTTCTTCCGATACGGGGGGAAAGAGCCCTGTGGTGTACTTTTCTTCCAGCCCGGACTCGTCAATTATCTCTTCTACGAACCTGCTGATCCCACCTTCTTTTTCCGAGACCCCTGCCCCTGTGCGCTCCCTGAACTCCTCAAGAAGCGCCAGGGAAAGGCGCCTGGTCACAAAGGCGTTCTCCAGGCGCCGGAGCCGCTCCTGGGGCCTGAAGTTTATGAATTTCCTGAAGATATCCTCCAGGAGCCATCCGAGGTTATAGAACCTGTCATAGGCTCTCTTATAGATAACCTCGTAGTACTTCCTTGCCCTTCTCTCGGCTATCCAGCGGCTGGCCCGCTCGACATCCATTATAGCCGAAACAAGCGAATCTATTACCCGGGCCGGGTCATAGGTTTCCACCCGGCCGTCCTTGGTTATTATCTTTTCTATCTCCGCGGGTATGCTCATATCCCCTCCCATCGGTTTAAACTCCCCGGCATCCGTATTATTATAAGGCCAAGAAACCAATTATTCAATAGGGACGGATGTGAAAAAGTGAATATTCGGAGAAGGAGTAACCGGGAGGGTTAAGGCTCCAGACGGATATCGTCCCCGTCCGAGACCTTCTTCCACTCCCCGGGATCGCCGAGGAGCTTCCCCAGGGGGTTTACAGCCGAGGCCGGCCTTATCTCACCGGGAGAGGAGACGGGGGTCATACCGAAAAATATGCAGAAGGCGTTTCCCCGGGGCCAGTAGGCTATATCCCCCTCCTCTACTGTCTCGACAGGGTTCTCCGGAGGGGAATCCACCGGAACTGAGAAGTAAATCTCATCGCCCCAGGTATTTACCTTTCCTTCAACGGGGAGCGCCCCGGCAAGGGCCTTTGCCGTATCCGAACCGTTAAGCTCGGCCTCCATGCTTACCTTCCCGGAAGTTATCTTTATCCGCACAGCCTTACAACCTCCTCAACAAGTTTCCTTATTCCCCGGGATATATCTGATATCCCGGGGCCAAGCATATAGGCCGGGGTGGATACTATAAGGTTCTCCTCGTCGGTATGGGCCTCGGAAACACCTTTTTCCACGTGCCGGCACCCCAGGGTTTCTATGACCCCGGCCGTGGCGGTATCGTTTCCTATGGTAAGCGAAGGTGAATACTCCCCGAGAACCGCGGCCGCAAGGACTGGAGCTATGCAGATAAACCCCATAGGTTTTCTGCTCTCACGCATCTCATTTATCAGCCTTTCCACTTCCGGGGTTACTGTCAGATCCTTTCCTTTGAGAGCGTAATCGCTTAAATTCCCGGCAGCCCCGGAACCTCCGGGGAAGATAAGCCCGTCAAGATCATTTGCCCCAGCCTGGCTGATATTTTTAATCTCTCCTCTTGCTATGCGGGCGGACTCCTCCAGGACATTACGCTCACCGCCCGAGACGCTCCCGTCCAGATGGTTTATGACCCGGGACTGGGGGATATCCGGGGCCAGGCAGAAGCTCTCGCATCCCAGACGTTCTATCTCAAGAAGGGTAAGAACAGATTCGTGTATCTCTGCTCCGTCATATACTCCGCACCCCGATAATACAACCCCTATGCGCATCCCTTTTCTCATATTACCCCCTTTTCGCCTTCAACTACGTTCAAACTGCTTATGCTGAATAATCCACGTACTTTACCGCCCTGACGGGGATCCCTCTTTCTTCCGCTTTCTTTATGGAGTCACTGGTTCCGCGGGATCTCCCGTTCCAGAAGGCTATAAGCCCGTCGGCCTTCTTTATCATCTCCGAGTTCCTTATGGGACCGGCGGCCCGGCCGTGGGTATCCCAGTCCGCCGGGAAAATTAAAAGCTCATAACCTTTCTCCACGGCCAGTTTCTCGCCCAGGCGGTCGGCCCCCCGGGCGTGACCGGAAAGTATCCGCACCCTGCGCCCCGGGGCAAAATTCAGTATAAAAGATTCCACCTCTTCCTTCAAAAGAGGGTAATCACTGAAACCCCTTGAGCCGGCTACCGCCAGGTTAAAGAAAAGATCACCTGTCAATTTACAAGGAATCTCCCCTCTTTAATTTTCTTATCCCGGCAGCTCAAAATCATCATAAACCCCGACCCCCTCCTCAACTTCCTCTTCTCCGGGGAACTCATCAGGCCCGCCTTTTAATTTATAGTAAGCAAAGGCCAGAGCGTTCATTGTTAAAGGAGAAGTTATAAGAAGACCTATCAGAAAGGCAAGGGCACCCAGAAAATTCAGGACCGAGGCCAGCAAACCGAGAAGAAGAAGATTAAGTTCGCTTCCCCCTGTAATCTTCCAGCTGTTTTTCAGAGACTCTATCGTTCCGCACTCCTCGTCAATGATAAAATGTCCGAAAAACCCGAACCGGATCGCGAGGTATACTCCCGGAAGAATAAAAAGAAAAAATCCGGCGGTAGTAGCGGCCGCAAAAATTATTGAAGCTATCAGGTACCTGAGTATAAGTCTTTTCTGGGAGAAAAGATCAGATACCCGGGCCTCTCCTCCGCTTAACAGGTCAAGGGAGACCTTAATAAGGCCCAGAAACATCAGCGCATATACAGGAAGCAGCAGCAGGTTTAACGTAACGTGTACCCCCGGGCCTGTTACTTCCGCAAGCAATTCGGGAAGAATATAAATTATCCCGAAAAGAAGGTACATCGGCAGAAGAACCTTAAGGTTTTTCCTGGTCTTCTCCCATCCCTGACTCAGGGCATCTTTGATAAAGAACTTTTTCTGCAGCATACTAACTCCTTTTTTACTATTATCGTTTACCCGTGCTTCCCAAACTGGTTTTTACCAGATTGCAGGTTAAATATCAACAGAACCGCCTCCTGCGGTAAGAAAATTTTATAAAAGTGACCTTTGCTGAACTTATTTTGTATAATGATAATGCAGCGCAGGTCAATAGCGGCGGCTCTGCCGTCGGATAAACGTCTGATTACTTTATGAGAAGAAAAACTATTCTAAAATCATCCGCAGCGATCTTAACAGCCGCAGCAGGACTTATATTTGCTTCTTGCTCCCCGGGTCCGGAGTATTACGCAAAGGTGGGGGATACCAGGATAGACCTTGAGATAGCCGTAACCCCGGAGGCCAGGATGACGGGGCTGATGTTCAGGGACTCCCTGGAAGAAAATAGCGGTATGCTTTTTATTTTCCCGGAAAAGAAGGTTCTGAGTTTCTGGATGAGAAACACCTACATCCCGCTTGATATAGCATTCATAGACGACTCAGGCAGGATCATTAAGATCGCCTCAATGCGCCCCCTTGATGAGACCTCCGTGGGGAGCGGGGAACCTGTCAGGTACGCCCTTGAGGTAAACAAAGGATTTTTCAGACGAAACTCGATAAGCGAGGGAGAAAGGGTAAGATTCTC
>SLGR01000180.1 GCA_007136585.1 Candidatus Sumerlaeota bacterium
CGGAGGAAACACTCTCCAGATATTCTACGGCAACCCCAGGGGGTGGAGGAAAAAACCCGTCGACCCCGTAAAGGCGGAGGAGTTCAAACGCCTCAGGGCCGAAAGAAACACGGGGCCGCTTCTCATTCACTCCCCTTACCTCATAAATATCGCAACCAGGGGGAAGGTTTATGAAAAATCCGTCAAGGCCCTTGAAGAACAGGTAACCGGGTCGGAGGTTCTGGGAGCAGAGTATTTCATACTTCACCCCGGAAGCTCCGCGGGGGGAGACCTTAAAGCCGGGATAGAAAGGGTTACCCTCACACTCAACCGGCTCCTTGACAGTATGAACCCCTCCGTAAAGATACTCCTTGAGAACACCGCAGGGGGAAAATCTTCCGTTGGAAGAGACCTTGATACCCTTCTTCTTATAAGGGAGAATACCGGAAAGAGGGTAGGTCTCTGCCTTGACACCTCCCACGCTTTCCAGTCGGGCCTGGACCCGGACTCTTTTTTAAGCCATGAGTTTACCCGATACGCTGATGTGGTGCACGCAAACGACAGCAAAACTCCCCTGGGATCCGGTCTGGACAGGCATACCCATATAGGGGAAGGCCATATCGGGGTGGAAGGGTTCAGAAAAACAGTTAACCACAGCCGTCTCCTCGAGAGGCCCTTTATCATAGAAACCCCGGGAGGGTCTGCAAAAGACAGGGAGAATATAAGTCTGCTTAAGTCCCTGAGGGCTCAGTAAAGCCTGTAGTGTTTTTTTACGTCCTCAAGTATCTCCCATTTACAGCTCATACCCGCGGGAAAACTCACGTAATCCCCGGCTCCGAACTCCACAGTCTCGCCTGATTCAGGGGTAACCCTTACCCTGCCCTCCAGGAGGTAGCAGTCCTCGTTGGAATCATAATGCCAGTCAAAAACCGAAGTTTCTTTTTCCCATATAGGCCACGATCTTACCCCCATCTCACTGATCTCCCCTTCGGAGGGTTTCCTGATTTTTATCTCACCCATATTACTCTACTCTCCTTATCTTGACTTTCTCCATAACCACATCATCCACAGGGCGGTCACCAGGGCCGGTCCGGACCCGGGAGATATCCTCAATAATATCCATACCTTCAAGAACCTCCCCGAATATAGTATGCCGGCCGGTAAGCCAGGGGGTCTCCGCAACGGTTATGAAGAACTGGCTCCCGTTGGTATTGGGCCCGGCGTTTGCCATCGCAAGGAGGCCCGGCCTGTCAAACTCAAGCCCGGGGACTATCTCGCAGTCAAAGGTGTACCCGGGGCCGCCCGTGCCGGTACCGAGCGGGTCGCCACCCTGGATCATAAAATCCCGGATGACCCGGTGGAATATAAGGCCGTCGTAAAAAGGACGGGTATCCGTCTCCCCTGTAGAGGGATCGGTGAACTCTTTTTCACCTTCCGCAAGAGAAGTAAAATTATTTACGGTCTCCGGGGTCTTATCCCCGTAGAGTTTCAGGGTTACCCTGCCCAGTTCCTCTCCCCCGTGAGTTATATCTATAATGGCATAGGTTCCGCTCTCAAGCTTCTCTTCGTACTCCACTATCTCCTCCTTTTCTTCCGCGGGCTGCGGAACTTCAGCGGCGGTATCGGTCCGACCGGCGCACCCTGCCGCTGCCAGTACAAACGGCATTAAAAAAACAATAACCTTACTCATCTCTTCCCTCCTTCTCCTTGATCCTCACAAGTTCTTTTACCCCCCGGCAGAATCCGGCGATCTCCGCGAAGTTCTCCGGGTCTTTCATATGTTCCAGCCAGAACGGGAAACTCCTGCACTGCCTGGGCCTTGCCTCGTATATAAGGCAGCCTTCTCCCTCCCTGAAGAAAATACAGGGTTTATCATACTCGCCATTAAGCCTTCTCCGGCCCCGGCTCAGTTCAAGGTGTTTTTCCCTGAACTCGGCGGGTCTCAGCCCCAGGATCTCTGAAATACCGCTGAGCTCATCCTTTCCCACAAAGACATAACCGTCTCCGCAGCAGCAGGAACCGCAGCGAAAACACTTAAAGAGAAGATCCCCTGATTTCAGGGAACTATGCACTTCTGATAGAGGACTGCGTTCCATAAATCAAGTTAGTCGCGTGCTTAAGCACACGAAACTTCCGTAGGGGCTGTCGCTATCGCTCCTCAAGGGGGCGGGATGCCCCCTATGACGTCCGCTAAAGCGTCCTGTTACCCCCCGGCTTGGAAAAATACTTTTTCCAAACCTTTTGAGCCGGAAATAATTCCGGCTTAAGCCCCTCCCGGCGTTCGCTTCGCTCACTGTCACCCCAATCGGGGTATGTGAATCCGCCCGGGAAAATCCTATTAAATAGGGTTTTTCAGGATGAACACACTTGTTCATATCCTTTCCCCCGGTACCCCCTGATAATTGCATCGGGTCAACTTTGAAATTCCGATGCAATGAATATAATAAAAAACTCACGGGCCGGCAAGAACGGCGGATCTCCCGGAAATTATCTTCTGAAAAACCGGTCAAAATCCAGGGCGGACTGTTTCCTGCGAAGACGACTGATAAGTAACGCTTCCTCCGCCGGTGAGAGGTTGAAATGTTTACGGTACAGCTCCGATATATCCCCTGTTTTCTCCCCGGAAGATTCACCCTCCTCAGTAACCGCCCGCAGTGTATAATCAACGGCGCGGCGGATATCCTTTATTTTGAGATACTTCCGGGCCCCGGGTTTAACATAGTCAAAATCGCACCATACAAGCTCATCTCCGGATACTATGACGTTCCGGGGCTGGGAGGCCCCGTAGGCGATCCCGCTTCTATGCATCCTGGATATATCCTCAAAATAGCGGTCTATCAGCCTTAGTTTCTCATCCCAGGACAAATCCGCTTGAAGAGAGTTCTCAAGCGTAGGCCCGGGGGTCTCGCGGGTAACAAAAAGCCCTTCCTGCTTTAACGGGGAGTAGCTGCAAAGCATTACAAGCGTCGGAAGAACCGTCCGGACCCCCGTATCCCTTACACTGAGCGCCCCCTGGAGCTGCCTGAGAACCCAGGGTTTTTTAAACCTGAACCCGCGGATGATATCCTTCAGAAGAGGTGACCCCCGGTAGCTGAGTTTTTTTATATAGTACCCGGTCTCCCCCGCGCGGGTGCGGAAACTTGCCCGGTGGCGCCGTGGTGTTATAACCGGCTCCGTCGGCTCGGGTCTCTCAAAGTACCCGGCAAATACCCTCCAGTCGGGGGAATCTTCCCCGGCGGGGCTTATTACTTTCATTCCCGGCTGCGGGGTCTTTGTCTCAAACCCCTCCGGGACCCATTTTTCCGGAAATCTTCTTATCATATCTCCTCCTGTTTTCCCGGCATTATACACATTTTTTTCCGGCCGGTAAAACCATATTAGAATTTCTCCGGGTTTTTCGTATAATATACCCGTTATGCTTGCGCTGCGAACAACCTTCTGGTGGGCCGTTTTTATACCGGTTACATCTCTCTTCTCGCTCCTGGCCGTGGCGGCCGGGAGTTTTGACAGGAGCGGGGACCTCTCCCACGCCCTCAACCGGATATGGGCGCGCATTACTGTAGCGGCAAGCGGGTGCCGGATTGATATAAAAGGGCTTGAACTCCTCAGCCGGGACTCCGGACAGATTATCGCGGCCAACCACCAGAGCGCTTTTGACATATACATACTTACAGCGGCGCTTCCGCTTCAGATCAGGTGGATAGCCAAGGAGGAGCTTTTCAGGATACCGCTTATGGGCAGGGGTATGAGAGCCTCAGGGTACCTGTGCATAAACAGGGAAAAACCAAGGCAGGCCGTAAAAATTCTCAGAAAAGCCGCGGAAACCGTCAGAAGCGGCAGGTCGGTCATCATATTTCCCGAAGGAGAACGTACACCCGACGGAGAACTCGGGGAGTTCACCAGGGGGCTTCTGCGTATAGTTAAAAAATCCGGGGCCCCGGTCTGCCCCCTCACAATAGACGGAACTTTTGAGATGATGCCCCGCTCCAGTTTCCTCTTAAGAAAAGGCGACGTAAAAATAACCGTCGCCCCCCCGCTCTTTTACAGGGATATAAAAGGAAAACCCGAAGAAGAGGTCCTTGAGGCCGTGCGGGGAGCTATAGCAGCCCGCCTGGGGAAACCCTCCCCTACCGGTCGGAAAGTATCACTGTAAAGGACTCTTTAAAGTAGCTCTCCGCGGCTTCCCGGAGCTCCTCCGGGGTCACCTTCCCGACCCTCTTACGGAAATCATCCCCCCCGGGGTCCCCGATACCGTATATCTCGTCCAGCCCCGCGCTTGAAGCCCGCTCGGAGTTGCTCTGGCGTGAGAAGAACTCGTCAAAGAGGACTTTTGCCGAGGCGCGCTCCAGGTCCCCGGATGAGACCTCAGTCTCCGCCGCGCGCCTGACCGCGCCGTGCGCCCTCTCCAGGGCCTCTTCCAGATGCTCCGGTGAGGTGTTGAACGTCACTTCAAAGAACCCGGGAACAAGCCCAGTAACCATACGGGCCCAGGAAGCGTATACAAGGCCGGGGCCGTCCCCCCGGAGCGCCTGCTGGAGCCACCCTCCCGGGAAATCGCTTATGACCGCGGAAAGAACCCGCATAACCGGGTAATCCGGGTGGGCGTGCTCTATGGCCGGGCCGAACCCCGACATCACAGCTGTCAGGGGTTTGGAGGTCCTGACCCTCTCCACCCCGGGTTCGGGAAGCTCCGGGGGTATTATCTCATACTCACGCGAGGGCGTCTCGGGAAGGTCCCCGAAAAGTCCGCGCGCTTTCTCAACCGCCTCGTCCGGGTCTATATCCCCTGTCACAACGATCACGGTATCGGCGGCGCCCAGCCTGGAATAATGAAAATCACTTATATCCCCGGCGGTAATCTTCTCAATAGTCTCCCGGCGCCCCAGCGAGGTCCGGGACCAGGGATGGGCCCCGAAGTAAATATCCCGGAACCGCTGCGTGAGCTCACCGTACCAGGAATCCCTTTCCCTGTCTATGGCGGCAAGGTGCCTCCTTTGGAGCGACTCCCACTCTTCGGGGAGAAAAGCGGGCCTTAAAAAGACCTCGGCAACCAGCTCCATTACCTCGGGCCAGTCCTCCTTCAGGGACCGGGCCCTGATGTAATCTGTATTGTAACCGCTTGAGGCCGATACGGAAGCCCCCATACCCTCAACCTTTTCGGCGAACTCCAGGGCTGTGTACTTCTCCGTCCCCCGCGTCAGCATAGCCGCGGCGGCGGAAGCGTACCCCTCCCTGCCGTACTCCTCGGCAAGGAGCCCGCCCCGGGTGTAAAGGTGTATGGCAGCCGCCGGGACTACCGTGGAACGCTGGGTTATGACCCGCAGCCCGTTCTCAAGTTTTGTGAGCCTGTAAGGTCCGACCTCCGCCGGGGCCCTCTCCCGGATATCCTCTGAAACCCCGGATATTTTTTCTATGATCCTCGAGTTATCCATCCTTACTTTTTCGGAAGGGAACTCTTCGGGGGATGGGCCGGGGACCCTTCTGAGGGGCACGGCTTTCTCCTCTTCAGTCTCCGGCAGGAGCCTCACCGTTATCAGCCTCTCCGGTTTAAGGTACTGCCGCGCCGCCCTCATCACATCCTCCGCCGTCACCTCCCTGATCTCCCTGTAGTAGCGGAAAAGGTAATCAGGGTCACCGAAGGCAAGGGTATCCCGGGCCATCCTTGAAGCGGCTTCCTGGACATTCTGGTTGGCGCTGAGTATGCGTGAGAGAATATTCCTCCGGGCCCTCTCAAGCTCATCCCCGGAGACAGGCTCCTCAAGGAGGCGCCCGACCTCCGCCAGGATAGCCTCCCGGGCTCTCTCTGCGGGATCCGAATCTTCTTCCCCGGGGGCGGGCTCGGCGTCAATCCCGAAGAACCCTTCTCCCCAGTGAAAACTGAGGTTATAGGAGGAAACCGCGGTAACAAGTCCGTCCCTGTCCCTTACGGTTCGGCTCAGGCGGGAACTCTCTCCGCGCCCGAGAACTGCCGCTAGAAGATCAAGGGCGGAATCATGCTCCTCACCGGCCCTTGTTCCGGGCCAGGCAAGCCTTATGCGGGGGCGGCGCAGGTCTGCCCTCCCCGAAACTTCTCCCGGAAACTCAGGTTCGGGCTCTACGGGAAAACTTATCTCCGGAAGGTCCCGCGCGGGGACCTTTCTCCAGTTTTCAGCCACCCTCTCCACTACCTCAACAGGGTCGATATCCCCGGCAACCGTAAAGATCATATTATTAGGGGCGTACATCCTCTCATAGAAATCAATAACCTGGTCCCTGGTGATCTCAAGGAACTCGTCGGCGTAACCTATCGTGGGATGGCGGGCGGGGTGAACCCCGTACCGGGCCTGCTGGGTAAGGCGCCAGAGGATACGCGGGGGCTCCCCTTCACCCATAGAAATCTCCCGCTGGATTACCTGTCGCTCCCTTTCAAACTCTTCTTCGGGCAGGGTCGCGTTTATCATCCAGTCCGAAAGAAGGTCCACAGAGGTCAGGACATCTTCGCTTGAAGAGTTTATGTAGTAATATACGCTCTCAAGCCCGGTCGCCGCGTTCTTCCGGGCCCCCATCCTTCCCAGTATGGCGTTACTCTCGCTCTCGGAACGCGTGGTTGTGCTCCCCCCCGAGAGAAGGTGCTCCAGAAAATGGGATATACCCGCCCCCGAGAATTCCTGTTCAAAGATAGAGCCTGTCTCAACCCATACCTGGGCTGAAGCGACCGGGGCCGCCGGCATCCTGCGGGCCGCCACTATGAGCCGGTTATCCAGCAGGGCTATTACCTGCCCCTCATCCTTCCGGAGGATGGTGTACCCCTTATCCTCCGGCATTAAAAAACGAAGAGTGCATCCGCCTGTAATCAGCGCCGCCGCAAGAAGTGCCGCCTTTATCATAGCCCCTCCCGGGTAAAAAGTTCTTATTCCTTGTTTCCTTCATAACAGTTTAATTCATACAGCTTTAAAAACTTTTTGTCAAATTAATACAAGACCTTCGGTGGATAGCACCTCAAAAGTTAAGACACTTTCAAAGCGCCTCATCTCTTATCTTATGGATATTATTATAATTTAAATTGTTCCCTCTAATCTTATCCTTAACCTTCCGTCTACCAATTCCGCCCATCTTTCTTTTCTCATTCAACCCATAATACAGTCTTTTTCTCATTGGAGTCAAGTACTTAAATTCACAAAAAATTTACGGAACTTTTGAATTGATTTCACATATGTAAGGTATCCTAACCCCCGGAAGGGAAATGAATTAGGCAAAACAGAGATGAAGTTTTAAAAGGAGGCTTGAAATGAAAAGTTTTAAAAATTTTGTGGCAGGCGGCATCTTTCTGGGATTTATGCTTCTATGCGTTAATGATGCGCTGGGTTTACTAATAGCTTCGAGTGAAGAATATTCGAAAAGCAGCAATTCAGAAATATCTC
>SLGR01000221.1 GCA_007136585.1 Candidatus Sumerlaeota bacterium
CGGAGATTGTGCAAAAGAAAAGGGATGAATTATTTGCTACAATCAGAAAGGCAGCATGACTCTGCTTCAGGCTCATCTTTGGATTGGAAAAGACTTACCGGGGGTTTCAGTTCTTTAAGATAGAGGCCGCTGTATTTCGAAGAGTGTTTATATCCACGGGTTTTCCCAGAAAAGCCGCTACACCCTTCTCAAAGGCCGCTTCTCTGTTTTCGGGGGTATCGTAGGCGGTTATCATCAGTATACCGCTCCGGGGTTTCATCTCTTTTACTTTCCCGGCAAATTCCATACCGTCAACCCCGGGAAGCATAAGGTCGGTTATGATAAGATCGTAATCATTTTTACTCGCAAGCTCAAGGGCATCTTCCGCGGTTCCGGCAAGGTCTATATCCAAATCAAACTTTCGTGAGAGTATCCTGCTGTAAACCGCCTGAACCTGTTTCTCGTCATCGAGTATAAGAACTTTTTTTCTTTTCATATGATGTTATTTACCATGTATCCCATTCCGGGGGATTCCTTACTTAAATATATACAACCTTAAAGTTTAAAACGTGTCATACAAAAGTAACCGGTCTGTAACAGACCGGAAGAACAGGAAATACTGCTTCTGAGTTAAATAGTATTTAAAAAATTAGAATTTTACAACCAGGATGGTCATTCCGCCGAGCATCCCGGCCGCTATATCCCCCCAGTTGAAACCTGTCCTGGGAATATCGTATATCTCTTTCCCGACAGAACAGACCAACACCAGTGAAAGCGAGTAGACCCAGGCGTCTTCCTCGCTGATATACTTCTTAAAGAAGGGATAGGATAGATGAGATATAACCACACCGGCTGAAAAATGCACGTATTTATCCTTTTCCAGAGAGGCGAGCCGGTCAAAAATAGAGGCGTTTGCCGGGCGGTGAAGGAAAAGAGAGAGAATCGCGATAAGGACTGAGCACCTGCGTTTAAAATCTCTCATTCCCTGAAGGTATACCCGAACCCTTTTACAGTTTTTATATACTTTGAAGATCCTGCTAATTTTTTCCTGAGCCGGGCCACGGCCATATCCACTGTCCGGGAAGCGCCTAAATAATCATAACCCCATACCCTGTCAAGAAGGTACTCCCGTGACAGCACCCTTCCTTTTTTAAGTATCAAAACCCAGAGAAGTTCAAACTCAATCGGAGTAAGCTCCGGATTTTTATCTCCCGCTATGACTCTTTTTTCCGGATGGTTGACGGTTATTTCCTTAAAGGTCACCGCAGAAACCTTCCTGAGCCCCGATACTATATCCAAGAGATTACCCGCAGAATTTGATACCGGCTCCAGGTGCTGGGAGGGAAGTTTGCTAATCTCCTTTTTCAACTTCTCTGTCTCGCTGAGGATATCGGTTACAAGGGCATCAGTAAGCCTGGCGTACCTGGTCTCCTCCTCAACGGCACCTCTCTGGAACTCCCGCATCCCCTCTACTATCCTGTCCAGGTTTATCAGGGCTATAAGAAGAAATATGACCAGGCTGGACATTATTATAGCTGCGGAGGCAAGAGAAGTGGTCCCCTGAAAGATAAGAATATTTATAACCGGAACGGCAAAAAGAAGCAGAAAGAAGATCCTCAGCTCGTTTTTCCTGTATGCTCTGTTCAAAATTACCTCCCGCCCCGCTGAGACCGGGACAACCAGCCGGATGTTTCCGGAAAACTGATGAATTCTATATTATTTTTCCACTTAAAATCAATCCGGGCGTATTTCCCCGGATAGGCCGAACTCACTGAAAACAGAGTTTCCGGCGTTTAAGAGTGGAAGCTTATCGGGGTTTCCCGAGGCGGCAAGAACCTCTCCCGCGAAGACGGTATGGTCCCCGGTCTCGAACTCACCGGTTTTTCGGCATTCAAAACTTACCCGGCAACCTTCAACCAGGGGAAGCCTCAGTTTCCGGGATAAAACTCTCGGGATATTCTTCTTACTGAACTTCTCAACCTCTCTCCCCGAATGAGAGCCGCAGTATGAGATTATATCCTCCTGCCCCCTGACAGGGTAAGAGAGGATAAACCCGTCATATTTTTTTAAAAGCGCGTGAGTATGGCGGGTATGCCCCACAGAGACAACCATTATCGGAGGATCAAACGAACTCCTCATAACCCACCCGGCCGGCATTATATTTACCTCATCCCCGATTCTCCCGGATATCAGCAGAACCGGATGCTCCGGCTTGGTATAATTCGCAAACGCCTTTTTTACATCCAACTCCTTCATACGGGTATCTTATTTGTTGAATTTCTCATTGTCAAAGCAGCTTACGCGATTGAATTTTTGCCTTAAATCCTTTAAGATAACCTGAATTCACCGTGAAGTTTCAAGGATATAATGACCAAAACAGATAAAATCAGAACACTCGTATGGGACTTTAACGGAACCCTCGTAGACGATGCCCGGATCTCAGTTGAAAGCATAAACATAATGCTTAAAGACCGCGGACTCCCCGGCATATCCCTTGTAAAGTACCGCAGCCTCTTCTCATTCCCCGTGAAGGATTATTACGAGAAAGCGGGGTTTGATTTCTCCAGGGAGAGTTTCTCTTCAGTGGGCAGGGAGTTCATATCCATATACACTTTGCTATTTCCCCGGGCCCGTATATTCCCGGAGGCGAAAAGACTTCTCCAGGTATTTAATGAACTCGGGATAGAACAGTTTGTCCTCTCCGCGATGGAGCAGGAGATGCTTGAAAGATCAATCCGCGATGCGGGCCTTGAGAGTTACTTCACAGAAGTCTCCGGCATAGATAACATATACGCTTCTTCAAAACTCAAGAACGGGAAGGATCTCTTTAAACGCCGGGGACTGGAGGGCGAAAAAACCTGGATTATCGGGGATACTGTCCATGACTGGCAGGTGGCGGAAGAACTCGGATGCAGATGCCTACTTATAGGCGCGGGACACCAGGATATCTCCTGCCTAAGGGAGACCGGGTGCCCTTATATACTCAAAGACCACTCAGAAATACCCCGGAGACTTAAATTCTGATGTAAATAAAAAAAGCTGCCCGGCGGTTAAAGGCCGGGCAGCAGTAGTTCTTCGCTTACCTTAAGTAGCGGTTTAGAAGTTCACCGCGTATTCAAGAGCAGCAAAGTTTGTGTTGTCCACGCCACTTGCTTCAGGCATAAACTGGCTGTATGTCACGAAAACATTGCTTGTGCCGTTTATGGCGTAATTAAGTTTTACGCCCAGCTCGTCTCCGATGTCATCGCCGTTTGCTTCATCGGCCAGCATATAGTAGTGAGCCATGAATGTGACGTCACTCAGCGGATTGAAGCTGAATCCCGTACCAATTGCTTCCAGGTTTTGAATTGTACCGAAAGTCACCGCAGATCCAAATGCGTCAAGATAGTAATCATACCAGAACGTATCTATGACATATCCGTACATTGTGGCCGAACCGAAGTTTTCCGTGGCCAGAAGGTAATCGGCTTTCAGCGAAAGGCCGCTTAAATCAAGCAGGTCATAGTTAAGCCCGACATAAAGAAGAGACTCGTCATAGTCATCACCCGCTGAATCACTGCCGTTCTGCATTACATACTCGGCATAGTGACGGATATCACCGAATCCGCCCTGCGCGAATAATCCGATGAAATCTTTCTGGTCGCTTTCGGGTTGGCCTTCGGCACTATTATAGTCAGCAATATAGTAGCCAGTCAGGTCGGTCACCGGAAGCGAATACGAAGCCGTTACACCGGTTTTGTGCTCCTTGCCATATGTTCCGTCAAGGGCCCAGTCGGCATCCCCTAACCTGTAATGAAGAGCGCTCAGGCTAAGATCATCGTAGCTGTAAGACGCCTTTAATCCGTCAAGGCCGGCCCAGTCCGATGTGAGGACAAAACCGCGGCCCAGGAATATGTTCTGGCGGCCGATCGTCAGATCCAGGTTCTCGGTGAGAAGGTCGGATATTGTCACATATCCCTGCTGGAGTTTAAACGATCTTCCGTTTGTCGCGGGCCTCCAGCCGGTATCTCCCATTGTGTTCTCAAACTCGGCCACGATGTTTACGTATACATTGTCCGAAACATCTCCGTCCAATCCGAGATGAATCCTGTTTCTCATGAACTCGCTGTCGCCTGGAAGCCAAGTGCCGGTGCCATCATCCAGTAATACGTTCTCCATCATCTGCCAGCGCAGCCGGTACTGCCCTGTGAAATTCAGGTCTTCCAGGTCAAAAGCGTAGCCGCTCGCGGTAAGACCCAGCATAACAAGCAGTGCAATTACCTTGCTCTTCATACATTCCTCCTTTTAATATCCAACAACACTCTATTGTTTTCTTTATTTAGCAAATTACTGCAGCCACTGATCTACTACGTCCGAATTTTCGTTTATCCATCTCACAGCTGTCTCATAGGGATCGGCTCCCACTTCCTCGTTCCATGCCATAACAGTGTGCAGGTCATCGGGAGTCCAGAAGAAATTGTCCAGGAAATTGTAAACTTCAGGCATATCCTCTTCCAGTCCCTGACGAACAATCGTATGTATGTATTCTTCTCCGCCGTAAATACCCCTTGGATCCTCCAGATATTTCAGATCCCACTCGCCAAATTTCCAGTGGGGGGTCCAGCCGGTGACAACCACCCATTCATTATTATTTACAGCATCCGAGAGAGCTCCTGCCATAGTCGCGCCACTTCCCTCTACAAGGGTAAACTCATCAAGTTCGTAGGTCTCGATAGCTTCTTCGGTAGCGCTCATTATACCCGCGCCGGGATCTATGCCTATTATCTCATTGCCAAACCTTTCAGCACTGGCCTTTAACTCTTCAATTGAATCAATATCCACATAATCCGGAACAACCAGCCCTATTCTCGTGCCTTCAAGGTTCGGGCCCAGGTCGATCACCCTGTCCCTGACTTCTTCCAGATAATGACCGTGAGTTGTCTCAAGCCAGGCGCAGTTGATCGCATCCACATCCCCGGCCGCTACGGCTGTCCACATTGCGGCTGCCGATACCGATATAATCTCCGTATCGTACCCAAGTCTTTCCTGAATCACGGCTTTTGCCACGTTTGTCCCCGCGGTAGCGCAGGCCCACTCAACATAGCCTAGTTCAACCGTATCTCTCTCAGGAGCGGCGCAGCTAAGCGCCCCGGCAGCGATAAGCGCCGCCGTGATACCGGCAAGAAACTGTTTTAAATTCATTACAATCCTCCTCTTCCATTCTAACACCAACTTTTTTACCAAATTTTTCTGAGAATGAAGCAGTAACGCTTCTTTCTATTTTTTACCGACAATATTCTGAGTCAGCCTGTCAAATATCATTGCCAGAATAACAATGGCGATACCTGCTTCAAACCCCATTCCCATCTCAAGACGCTGTATTGCCCTCCAGACAACCCCGCCGAGCCCCCCGGCGCCTATCATTGCCGCTATAACCACCATTGAGAGCGCCAGCATTATGGTCTGGTTTATCCCCCCCAATATAGTAGGAGCCGCAAGGGGAAGCTGGACCTTTAAAAGCTTCTGCATCGTGGTGGAACCGAAGGCATCAGCAGCCTCTATAAGATCTTCCGGAAGCTGTCTGATGCCCAGGGCCGTGAACCGTATTGAAGGCGGGATTGAGAATATCACCGTAGCAAAAACGGCTGCCACCTTACCCAGGCCGAAAAAAGGAATAGCCGGGATAAGATACACAAATGCGGGCATGGTCTGCATAAAATCAAGCACCGGGGTTATCAGCCGGTAAAACCTGTCATTTAAGGCCGCAATAATTCCTAGTGGAAGGCCAAGTACAATCGCGATAAAGGTTGAGGCTACAACCAGGGCAAAAGTTGACACCGTAGGCTCCCAGAGCCCAAAACTCCATATAAGAAGAAGTCCCAGAATGGATAAAATGCCGCCTTTAAGTGAGATAACCTTCCAGGACAGAAACCCCACCAGAAGTATTATCACCCAGAAAGGGAGGAATTCCAGGAAATCTATCATATAACTTATCAGTATATCAACAAAACCTGAGAAAGCCCTTGTAGCCCCCGCAAAATTAATTGTCAGGAAATCTATCCCCCCTTCTATCCATCTTCCAAGAGGTATACTATTCATGAGAAATTACCGCTTTCGGCAAGCCCAGCAATTATAGAACCCCGCACTACAATACCTTTCAGTATATTATTCTCATCAATTACAGCTATGGGATAACGGTTGTCTACTATAACCTGAAAAAGATTGCGCACCTGCATATCCAGACCGACTTTCTGTTTCTCGTACTTTTCTATTATCTCTGATATATTTTTTTTGCCTTCTCGAGCATAATCACCGGCTTTTTCGGCGGTAACATATCCTACAAGTTTATGTTCGGCATCCACAATAAATATTCCGGAGAGTCCTTCTTTACGCATTTTGTGAAGGAGCGTAACCGGCCCGTCCTTTATGAACCCCGTAGTTTTCGGGGTTACCATAACATCGGAAGCCGTAAGAACTTTGGTAAAATCCACATTTTCCACAAACTTTTTAACATAAGTATTCTCGGGTCTGGTGAGTATATCCTCAGGAGTCCCTATCTGAACGATCCTTCCGTCCTTCATCAGGATAACCCTGTCTCCCATCTTAAGAGCTTCGTCCAGGTCATGGGTAATGAAGAGAATTGTTTTATGCACCTTGGACTGCAGTTCGATAAGTTCGTCCTGCATCTCAGTCCTTATAAGCGGATCAAGAGCGCTGAACGCCTCATCCATAAGAAGTATTTCGGGGTTTATGGCAAGAGCCCTGGCCAATCCGACACGCTGCTGCATCCCGCCGCTGAGCTGCCCCGGGTACGATTTTTCCCAACCTTCCAGTCCAACCAGTTTAAGGGCGTCACGGGCGCTTTTCACCTGGCGTTCCCTGGAAAGTTTTCTTACTGAAAGTCCATACGCGGCGTTCTCAAGTATTGTCTTATGGGGAAACAGAGCAAAGCGCTGAAAAACCATTCCGAACTTATTCCGTCTCATAAGCCGGAGCTCTTCTTCCGGGGCTGTTGAAATATCATAACCGTCAATCATAACCTGACCCTTTGTGGGCTTAATAAGACGGTTTATGCACCTGAGAAGCGTTGATTTTCCGCTTCCGGAGAGTCCCATAACAACCAATAACTCTCCCTCACGGACATCAAAGTTTGCCTCGGCCACTCCCACCCCGCATTTTGTTCTTGAGAGTATCTCATTATTAGGGATCCCGCTTTTGAGAAGATCAAGAGCTTCTTTGGATCTGGGCCCGAATATTTTATAAAGGTCTCTTACTTTTATTTTTGTTTTGGGCATTTACCGTTTCAGGGACCAGCAATAATATGATATCATATTACTTGAAGGGCTGGTTTATTGAGGAGAGTAGATGCTATGAAAAGGATATTTACAGCCAAGGAAAGCTGCACGCGGA
>SLGR01000158.1 GCA_007136585.1 Candidatus Sumerlaeota bacterium
AAAAAGATGGATGAGCTCATACCCCTGGCTGAAAAATACGGTATGCCGTTTATAGGGTTATGCACAGACGAACGGGGCGTTGCCTCCACTCACGAACGGAAACTTGAGATCGCGGAGAAGATAATAACCTACGCCGGGAAGCATATAGACGAAAACAAGGTGATTATCGACCCCGTGGTACTGGCGGTTTCTTCGGATACCGCTTCTGCTTCTCTCACACTCAAGGCCCTGGGAAAGCTTGGACGGAGGAGCCTTCTGGGTATATCAAACGTTTCATCGGGTATGCCCCAGCGGGCTCTCCTTAACCAGGTCTTTGCCTCCCTGGCCGTGAAAGAGGGGGTTTCTGCCCTGATAGTGAACCCGCTTGACGCCGATCTTGTATACGCGGTCTATGCCGCGGCACTGCTTTCGGGAAGAGACCCGGGGGGGAGGCGGTACCTTGATTTCTTTTCTCCGGGAGAAGAGGATTTCAAGTTCACAGATCCCCTCTCGCAGGCTCTTATTGACGGGGATGCCGAAGCAGGGGTTTCGGAAGCCGAAAAACGTATCGCTGAAAAACAGGATCCCCTTGAGATAATAAACACCGCTGTTCTCCCCGCGCTGGAAAAGGCGGGAGAGCTTTATGAACGCAGAGTTTACTTTCTTCCCCAGCTGATAAGCACCGCCAGGTGCGCGGAGAAGGTCCTGGGAGTACTTGAAAGCAATATACCTCCGGAAACCCGGACCCCGGAGAAGAAGGTTCTTATAGCTACCGTTGAGGGGGATATACA
The DNA here is from genome assembly GCA_007136585.1 of Candidatus Sumerlaeota bacterium. Lineage (GTDB taxonomy): Bacteria > CG03 > SLGR01 > SLGR01 > SLGR01 > SLGR01. The sequence continues at coordinate 771 of SLGR01000158.1, forward strand.
CGATATAGGCAAGAACCTGGTCGCGCTGATGCTCCGGAACCACTCATGCCGGGTTCTGGATCTCGGGGTAGATGTCCCGGCCGGGAAAATAATAGAGGAGGCCCGGAGGTTCGGGGCGGATCTCATCGCTCTCTCGGCGCTTATGACCAACACTGCTTCAAGGATGGCTGAAACAGCCGCGCTTATAAAAAGCGGAAACCTTGATATACCGCTCCTTATAGGCGGCGCGGCGGTAACCGAAAAGTTCGCCTCCGGGATAGGGGCCCGGTACTCGCAAGATGCGGTAAGCGCCGTGAAGACGGCGGGAGAGATATTTTCCCAAAAATGAAGGAGCGGCTGCTAATTTTTATCCTGATATGCTATGTGCGTATTGTAGGGTGGACCTCAAAATCCCGTTATATGGGACAGGAGCTTCTCCCTCCCCCCCCATTCATATACGCTTTCTGGCATAACAGGCTGATTTTTATGTCATACCTGCACCGGGGGCGGGGCATAAAGTCGCTTGTTTCAACTTCCAGGGACGGTGATGTTGCCTCAAAAGTGGCCGCCTCAATGGGGTACAGGATGATAAGGGGAACCGCCTCCGATCCCCGGAGCGGCACCCGTTCCTTCAGGAGTATGATAAGAAACCTCCGGAAAGGGGCGGTTGTAGCCTTAACCCCGGACGGGCCCCGGGGCCCCTCCCGCAGGGTAAAGCCCGGAACGGCTTTCATAGCGCGGAGTTCGGGGTGCCCGGTTATTCCGCTATCGTGTTCCGTGAAGAGAAAAAAAGTTCTGAAAACCTGGGACAGGTTCCAACTGCCTCTTCCTTTTAATCGGGTTATAGCCGTTTCGGGCTCCCCCGTTTACATAGGAAAAAAAGAAGATATCCCCTCGGCCTGCCTGAGGATCGGGAAGGCTATTGAATCGGTAACCCTTAAGTCCGACGCTCTGGTCCGGGATCTGTGATATACTTTTACCAGTTTCTCTATACCGCTTTTCTTGCGGCAGCCCTGCCCGCAGCGGCGGCCGGGGCGGCTCTTTCCCCTGTTTTTTCCAGGGGTATAAACGAGAGACTGGGTATATACCCGCGCAGAAGAGTTAAGCGGCTGAGATCAATGAGCTCCCCTCTCTGGGTCCACGCCGCCTCGGTGGGGGAGGTCAGGCTTCTCGGCGGAATCCCGGGGTTTCCTTCCGGGGATACCCTTATAACCTGCACTTCCGCGGCGGGGCGCGATACCGCAAGGAAACTTTACCCGTCGGCTGTAACTCTCCTTATGCCCCTTGATATTATCTTTCTTCACAGGCGTCTTATCGGGCTGGCCTCCCCCCGGCGTCTTCTCATAATGGAGACGGAGCTCTGGCCGGCGATGGTAAGAGCTGCCCGGTCTATCCCGGTTGTTATCTTAAACGGCAGGCTCTCAGACAGCAGAATGAGGGTATACAGGCTGCTTAAAAAGCCCCTCTCAGATCTTCTCTCAGGGGTAGTGGAAGTCTACGCAAGCAGCCCGGAACACGGCGCGAGGTTCCGTGAGATAGGTATAGGGGCCCGGGTCCGGGTCCTTGGGGCCAACCTGAAGTTCAATTATACCCCGCCCCGCCCTGATCCTGAAGATCCCAGGTACTCCGGCGCCGGGGCCCGGGTCGTGGTATGCGGTTCCACCCACACCGGGGAGGAAGAAATACTTGCGGATGTATTTATCAGGCTCCGCCGGAGGTTCCCCCGCGCCGCGCTTATATTATCCCCCAGGCGCCTCTCGCGTGTTGAGGAGGTTCTGGAGATGCTTCAAAAGAAAGGCCTTTCCGCTGAGCGCTGGAGCCTGAAAACAGATCCCGTGAAACCCTCCTCTGCCGTGGTCATTGATACCCTGGGAGAGCTGCCCGCGGTCTACTCGCTGGCCGAGGCCGCCTTCATAGGAGGTTCGCTTATCCCGCACGGAGGGCATAATATGATAGAGGCGGCAGCCTCGGGCGTGCCGATCATTTCCGGGAAACATATTCAGAATTTTCGTCGGAGCGCCGGTTTTTTCATTGAGCGGGACGGCATGCGGCTGGTATCCGGACCCAAAGAGCTGTATAATGAGCTTAACGATATCTTTTCTGATCCCCGCCGGGGCGCGGAAGCCGGGGCGCGGAACCTGGAGGTTTTCCGGGAGAAGAAAGAGATACTTATAAGGACCATAAAGGAGGCGACGGCGCCGGTATGATATTTAAAAGGGTTTTAATAGTTATTCTTATGCTTACGGCTGTGCTATTAGCAGGCGCTGCCGGTTATATAATCCTGGAGAACTGGGATTTCATAGATGCGGTATATATGAGTGTTATAACACTCTCTACCGTAGGGTACAAGGAAGTCGCGGAACTCTCAACGGCGGGGAAGGCTTTTACCATAGCCCTTATAGGGGGCGGGGTAATAGCCGTTACCCTTGCGATCGGAATGTTTACGAAGATAATACTTGAGGGGGAACTGGGAGAATACCTCAGGAGGAGACAGATGGAGAAAAGAATAGAGTCGCTTGACGAACATATAATAGTATGCGGACTGGGTGAGCTTGGCGAGGAGGTAGTGCGAAACCTGGCCGAGGACGGCGAGGATTTTGTCGTGATTGAAAACTCTGAAGAAGCCATAGGAAAGGCGGAGAAATTCGTGGGGGATCACCCCAGTATCAGGGGTGATGCCAGGGAGACCGAGGTTCTTGAGAGCGCGGGGATATCAAAGGCCAGGGCCCTCATAACCTGCCTGGGCTCGGATAGTCAGAACCTTTTCGTGGTTATAACCGCCAGGGAACTCAACCCCTCCCTGACCATAGTCACCGAAGCCATTGACCATAACGTCCGGGAGAAACTCCGCCGGGCGGGAGCAGATCATATAATAGCGCCTACCCAGATAGGGGGCTTAAGGATGTCCAGGGTGGCGACCAAACCTGCCGTAGTATCTTTCCTTGATGTCGTTACGGGCGGCCCCGGAGGCCGGGAGTTGTATATGGAGTCCGTCCGGGTTATGGAAAACTCCGAGGTGGCCTCCAGAACCCTTGCCGAGGCCAGGATACCCAGTAAGACGGGACTCATAGTTCTCTCTATAAGGAAAAAACAGATCGGACAGTTCATTTACAACCCCTCCTCCCAGACGGTTCTTGAACCCGGGGATGAGCTGATAGTGATGGGGGAGGACGAGAGCCTTCGTAAACTCAGGAAATACATATCCTGAAGAACCGGAAAATGAGAGTTATACTGATAAGATATTCCTCACTTGGCGACGTGGTCCTGGTAACTTCAGTTGCAAGAAGCATAAAAACGGCCTACCCCGAAGCCGAGGTTGATATACTTACAAAAGAGGAGTATTTCCCTGTATTTTCTCATAACCCGGATATAGGAAGGGTTCTCAGCCGCCCCCCGTTCAGGGAGAGGTACGATTATATGGCCGATCTCCACTCAAGTATCAGGTCCGCTCTTTCCCGGAGACTTATCCGGGCCGGGCGGAAAATGGTATATAACAAGGCCGCGACTGCAAGGCGGGTCTTTCTTCACTCGGGTATGATGCAGGGAACCCTGGAGAAAACCGTTCCGGAGAGATATATTGAGCCTTTTATTCAGGCGGGTTTGAAAGTAACCCTCTCAAAGCCCCGGATAGAGGTTTCTCCCCGGGAGGAGGAAGAGGCCTCGCGCCTTGCCTGTCCCGGCCCGTACCTTGCACTTGTGCCGGGAGCCAAGTGGATGACAAAAGAGTGGTTCCAGGAAAAGTACGTTCAGCTTATTATAAAAGCCTCCCGGGAGCTTGGGCTTAATACGGTGATTCTGGGAACGGAAGAGGAGAAGAAGCTTTCGGATTCCATAGTTGCGGGCACGGGAACCTTCAGGAGCCACGTTATAAACCTTGCCGGAAAAACGGATATACGCTTATTTGCCGCGCTGATTAAAGGGGCCGCAGCCGCGGTTACACCTGATTCGGCGGCTCTTCACATAGGGTGGGGATTATCTGTCCCTGTTGTGGCCTTATTCGGACCCACGGTAAAAGAGTTCGGGTTTCAGCCGGATGACGAAAAGGTAGCGATACTTGAGAAGGACCTTGAATGCCGCCCCTGCAGTCTGCACGGTTCGGCAAAATGCCGGTACACCGACAGGGCCTGTATGCAGAGGATAGAGGTTCATGAGGTGATAGATGCCCTCCGGGGATTCCTGTAACTCTCTAATAATACAGACAGCCTACCTGGGCGACGCGGTTCTTACCCTTCCCCTGGTCTCGGCGCTTAAATCCGCCGGTCACCGGGTAAGTATTCTCTGCCGCCCCGAGTTCTCCGGGATATTTGAGGACTGCCCCGATGCGGACAGGGTCCTGGTCTACAATAAAAAGAGAACCCGGAACCCGGGGGAAAGAAGCCTGATCAGACTTGTCTTAACCCTTAAGAAGGAGAAATTCACTCACGTTTTTCTCCCCCAGAGGTCCTTCAGGAGCGGCCTTGCGGCGTTTCTTGCCCGTATCCCGGTGAGATCCGGGTTTACCAGGGGCGGGGGCCGGTTTTTTATTAACCGTAAAACCGTATATGACTGGGGGACCCACGAGGTTCTGCGGATTCTATCGCTGGCCGAGGCTGCGGGGATAGAGTCCGGAGCTCCCCGTTTCAGCCTTCGTCCCCGCCCTGAACTAGTACGGAAGTACCGCGGTATTTTCGGAAATGCTGAACACCTGGTTGGGTTTGCTCCGGGTAGCAACTGGCCTACCAAGAGGTGGCCGGCGGAGAGGTTTTCGGAGACGGCCGGGCGGATTCCGGAGGGTGTAAGAGCGGTTTTCCTCGGAAAGGAGCCCGCGGAAGGTGTTCCTCCCGGCGCCGTTGACCTTACCGGGAAAACCTCTGTAAGGGAACTTACGGCAGCTGTCAGCCTCCTTGACCTGCTTGTCTCAAACGATTCCGGGATAATTCACGTGGCCGCGGCCCTAGGGGTGAGGGTCTGCGCTGTATTCGGCCCTACGGTTCCGGGGATGGGGTTCTCTCCATACGGGGACGGGCATATCCTTATTGAAAATAGAGGATTAGAGTGCCGTCCGTGCGGTCTGCACGGCCCCCGCCGGTGCCCCGAAAAACATTTCAGGTGTATGAAGGATATTCCCGCCGAAAGAGTTCTTGAGAAAATACTGAAACTATTGTAGAGTTATCCCGGAGAACCAACTCAATTATGATAAGTTTGAGGAAAAACAGAGAAAGAAAAGGGATGCGAAAAAAAGCAGTGCCGAAACTCAGCCTTGTGACGGATTTTCTTATATACGGGGGGATACTTCTTCATATAACCATGCTGATCCCTTCCCCCGTGGGCTCGGGAGGTCAGGATATAGGCATATACCTTGCCTTTATCCTTATAGCTGCTACCAGAAAAACGGATTACAGGGATATTTTTTTCAACCGTCTTTCTGCGGTTTACCTCACTTATATGTTATTTCTTTCCCTATCAACCCTCCTGGCCCTGGAACTCTCAGAGGCGCTGGTGATACTTACCCGTGGAATATCCAGGTCAACGGCCCTCTTTTTTGTAATACAGATCTTATGCAAGAGCCGTTTGAGGAGGGATAATATCTTTGCCCTCTCGCTTTTTCCGTTTTTCCTGGCATACCTTTCCGCCACCGCGTACCTGCCCCCTCTTTTTGGGGTGGATTACGGGTTTGAAGGGCTAAAATCACTGGGTCTATGGCATAACAGGACAGCGCTGTACCTGAATATCGTCCTTCCGGTCTCAGTTCTTAACTTTACCCTTTTAAAAAATAAAGCGCTTAAAATAACTCTAGGGCTGTTTATACTTCTGGGCGCTGCGGCGGTTCCGCTTACCCTCTCCCGCGGCGGTATAATATCGTTTGTTCTTCTGGCGGTGATGCTGACTGCGGGTTTTTCTTTCACAGGCCCCGGGGCGCTGAAAAGATACCGCGCGGCGGCGTATATTCTTTTAGGTGCGGCGGTTATAAGCGGTATACTCTTTTTTCCTAGAATAATCCACAGATTTGAAACCACGGAATGGGATACGTTTACCGGACGCAGTGATACGATATGGCCCGCCGCAATAGATGCATTCCGGCGCCGCCCCTTTCTGGGGTACGGGGTTCAGCGACTCTATAACGTGACTGATATCATAAACCCCCATACTCACAATATTTTTCTACAGGCGCTATTTGAGGGCGGGGTAGCGGGAACTCTTATTTATATTCTGATGCTTATCCTCTTTCTTAAGAGAGCTTTTACTCAGGTAAGGGCGGAGAAATCCACTTTTTACGGGCTCTCGTTTATATGCGTTTTTTTTGCGGTACTCCTTCTTCACGGTATGATAGAGGTTGTCAGACTGCGCTCACTGGCCTTTTTTCTCTCTTCAATATGGTTTTACGATGCGTACCAGAACTTAAAAAAACCGGGTTCAGGCGGGTCCCCGAAACCCTTGCCTCAGGGGAACTGAGGATTTTAATACCGGTGGCCTCTCTCTGTATTCCGGGTTTTGTGGAGGGGTAAGACCGTGAAACCCCCCATTAT
>SLGR01000030.1 GCA_007136585.1 Candidatus Sumerlaeota bacterium
GACAGTTTTACTCTTACATGGGATGAGACGGACCCTTTTATAGCGCTTATAGAACCTGCCGGGGGAGAGTACATAAAAGGCGGGAGTGAGTATGAGATAAGGTGGTCTACGAGGGAACCGGGAGTTTCGGGATATGATGAACTTAAAATTGAGTATTTTGATGGGGATGATTGGGGAACATTGCAGGATGCGGATACACTTGACCCGGATGAACTAAGTTATGTGTGGGAGGTTCCTGAAACAGATTTAGATAATGCGAATATACGGATAACTGTGAGCGACGGAGCGGGTAATGAGAGTGAGGATGAGAGCGGAGAGTTCACGGTAGATTCTACGGACCCTGTAATAGAAGGGGCGCATTTAAGGCCGGCCGAAGAAAATTCAGATCCTTACGATGAATACGGCGGAATAGAAGCCGAGATGGCTCAGCTTGATGTGTATTTAGATTATGAAGAAATAGTAGAACTAAATCCGGACAGGACGGAGTTTACAATCAGGCTGGATACCGCCGGCGTTGATGGCGCGGTATCAAAAAAGACAGTCGAAGAAGATACTGTCGAGCCGGAGGCTCAGAGCTGGAATTTGGCGGATCTCTCCGGGGCAAACAGGATACTCGTATCGATAAAACATACGGATAAGGCCGGCAATTACGGTGTTGATTTTTCAACCTACTACATAAGGCCTTATACCCCTCCTGCTCCTGAAATCAGCATAGGTTCCGCTGAGGCTGAAGAGGCATCGCTTTTCATAACCCCCGCGGCAAACCCGAACGAGCACCCGGGGCTTGGACATTCAATATACTGCGAAACCGAAGAAAGATTTGTACAGGCTGACGGCACTCTTGGGGAAAACGAGGTTTTCCTCTCAACCGGTACCTGGGCGGATAAGGAGGTTACCGGGCTTGAACCTAATAAAGAGTACAGTTTTCAGGTACGGAGCCATAATTATTATACCGACCTGGCTACTTCGTCGTACAGCGAATCTGTTTCGACATATACCCTATCGGCGCCGCCTTCGTATGAAACGGTTACTTTGGTTGGCAGATCCACCGGGACCTGGTACAGCGTCTCAACTTTTACGTTTACTTCGCCCGCGCTTGATAGCGGTTACGTTGATCATTTCCGTGTGGTATGGGATACTCATACCTCATATGATAGCTGGGACGATAGCGAAGAAAGTTGGGGAGCTGACGAGTTGGAGGTATATACTGAAGATATATCCTCCGATAACTGGCACCTGCATCTTAAGGGGTATAACGCCTATGATATTCCGCACGGGACTTTTTCCTACGGGCCGATTTATTTCTCAACCAGTACCCCTGTTATTGAGATGGATTGGCCCGAACCGGAGCTGTGGTATACCAAGCTCATATCCTCTTTTTCGGGGACCTATGATGATCAAGGTATAGGGTTAGGTGAAGACCCGTTTGAGTACAGGGTAAAAGAGACGGAAGAAGAGTGGGGAGACTGGGAAGGGTTTGATAATGATGAGCTGCAGAATCCCGGGAACAGGTGGTATAATTCGGAGGATATTCCTGAACTTGAAACCGGTAAACACACGGTAAAGTTCAGGGTTCTAAACGCTGCGGGGATATGGGGTGAATCTGAGAAGTATGAGATATGGGTTGATACTGTTCCTCCGGCTGAGCCTGTTTTGCAGGAACCCGGAGATCAAGAGTGGTCAACTTCAACTGTAAGGTTCGTATGGGAAGCGGTTGATGAAGGAACAAGCGGGTTTGATTATTTTACATTCAAAGTGGCTTCTGATGAGAACTTTAATGATATATATTATTCATCTGAAACCACAGGTACCGGGTATGTTTTAAAAGATCTTGACCAGACGACGTACTGGTGGCGTGTGAAGGCCCGGGACGTGGCGGGTAACGAGTCTGAGTGGAGCCAGGAGTGGAAAGTCTATGTGGATACGACACCGCCGGAGATTGAACTTACGTATCCGGATGGCGGGGAGTTTCTTAAAGGGGGCAGCACTTACGATGTGAACTGGGATGCGGATGATGCGGGCCCTTCCGGGTACCGGGAATTTATAATAGATTACCGGGAGGATCCAGGTTTGGAATGGATAAACATAAGCACGGTAACCGATTCGGATGTGAGGAATTACGAATGGACCGTGCCGGAAATAGATACAACAGAGGCAAGGGTAAGGGTAACGGCTGTAGACCGGGCCGGTAACGAGGCCTGGTCAGAAGGAGATAATTTTACAATAGATCCCACGGCAACCGATATTAATATAGCCTCCCCTGGTGACGGGGATATCTTCTCCGAAGATAGCGTCACGGTTGAGTGGGAGACCGAACCCGGCCTGAGCGGCCTGGATTACCACGAGGTCAGAGTTGACGGAGGGGATTGGCAGGAGATTGGTTCGGAAACATCGCATACCTTTACTGATCTTGCTGACGGTGAGCGGGAACTTGAGGTCCGGGCCTCTGACCGGGCGGGGAACAGCGGTTCGGATTCGGTCACGGTTATAATAGATACGACGGATCCTGTGGTTACTATAACCTCCCCTGGTGACGGGGATATCTTCTCCGAAGATAGCGTCACGGTTGCATGGACGACCGATCCCGGCGAGAGCGGACTGGATTACCACGAGGTCAGGGTTGACGGAGGGGATTGGCAGGAGATTGGTTCGGAGACATCGCATACCTTTACGGGTCTTGATAACGGAGACCGGGTGCTTGAGGTGCGCGCAACTGATAATGCCGGCAATAAATCTGATGTAGAGTCTGTAACGGTTATAGTTGATACGGCTGATCCCGTTGTGGTTATAACCAGCCCCGCCCCGGGCTCTGTTTTCAGCACCTCAACCGTTACTGTTAAATGGGAGATCTCAAGCGTCTACAGCGGCACGGCCGCGTTCAGGTGGAGGGTTGACGGGGAAGGGGAGTGGGAAGATATAACCGATTCCACCAGCACCTTTACCTTTACGGGTCTTGATGACGGGGAAAGAACCCTGGAGATACAGGCCGAGGACAGGGCCGGGAATAAGGGCGAAGGCAGCGTGAACGTGCGTATAGCTACCGAGGGCCCTGTTGTAAGTATTACTGATCCGTCTGAGGGTGATATCTTTAATACCCGCGAGGTGGAAGTAAGGTGGGATACAACTCCGGGCGCGGTGGATGTTGAATATCATGAGGTCCGCCTTGACTACGGGGATTGGGTTCCCGCTGATTCTGACGATGCGCATCTTTTTACAGGCCTTGAGGACGGGGTGCGGGCGCTTCAGGTCAGGGCTGTTGACGGGGCTGATAATACAGGTAAGGCCGAAGTAACTGTTATTATTGATGCTACAGACCCTGTAGTTACAATAACATACCCCGCGGACGGGTCTGCGTTTTCTGAAGATTCGGTGAGAGTTGAGTGGGAAGTTGAGCACGTGGTGAGCGGGACAGAGAGTTTCAGGTACAGGGTAGATTCAGATGACTGGGCAGATGTAACCGATTCCACCTGGACATTTACTTTTACGTACCTTGAGGACGGCCCCCGCCAGCTCTGGATAAAGGCCTCTGACCGGGCCGGGAATACCGGGAGCTCCTATGTTACGGTTATTATAGATACCGTACCCCCGGGGGGTCCGGAACTTGTATCTCCTTATGACGGGGAGCATTTTGAGATGGAAAGTCCGCACAGCGTAACTTTTGAGTGGGATGAGCCCGAGTTTGGGCCCAGCGGTCTTACCCAGTACGTTATTCAGATTTCAACCGGGGATGATTTTGGTTATTTAAGTTATGAGTTTACAAGCGAAACCGGTTCTGTTACCGGAAGCATTTCCAGGGGAAGGTACTGGTGGCGTGTCAGGGCCGTAGACAGAGCCGGAAACAAGGGTGCCTGGAGCGGGAAGCGGAGGTTTCTGATAAACCGTCCACCCCGGCTTGAATGGGCGGGGGAGGGTGATTATACAGAAGGAGGGGTCTCGCCCCGCGCCGGGGCCTCTGGAAGCACCTTTATTTATAGAGTGAGGTATATTGATCCCGATAAGGCGCAGGAGGATATTTCTGTTAGTCTTTTCCTGCGGGGTTCGGACGAGGAGAGCGAGACAGAATATAGTATGAGCCTTGCGGAAGGTGAGCGTCTGGAGGATTTTGATGATTCCGGGCTGGTTTACGAGTTCTCAGTTTCCGGGATTTTTGATTACGATGAGAACCCCCGGTACAGGTTTGAGGCTTCGGACGGGCTCTCTGAAGCATCGGGAAAGCCGCTGGAAACCTTAGATGGTCCGGTTATAGGGTTTCCGGTAACATTTACCGGGCACTCACCCATTGAACCCCGGAAAGGTATAAGCGTTGAACTGCGGATAAAGGCGCTGGCTCCGACTGAAACCGGGCTGGATACTTCAAACCTGCGGTACCTTATATTCCACGGTTCCGAGTTGGTATCGGAAGGAAGAGACGTGAAGGTAGAGTATATAAACGACTCCGGCACCGAGGCCGTTCTGAGCGTATCTACCGATACTTTCAGGCCCGGTGATGATAACTTTGTGATGTGGAGGTGCGCTGATACGGAGGGAAGGGTCTGGAAATCTCAGAAATACAGGGTCAGGATAAAGGAGAATATCCCGCCCAGGATACTTATAAGACAGCCCGCAGTAAACGGGCTCTCTCCTCTAAAGCCTGTTATAGAGGCGGAGATAACGGACGAGATCGGTGTCAACCCGGAAACAGTGGAACTTAGGATAACTGATGAAACCGGAGGGGAAGTTCTGCATCTTACCGCGGAGGAGTTTCCCGGGATATTCTGCGTTTCTGAAGGAAAATTAAGGTACGCGGCCGAGAGAGCGGTTCTTACTCCCGGCGCAAGATATACCCTTGAAATATCCGCGGAAGATACCGGGTACGGAGATGAGTACTCCCTGGTAACAACTAAGGAGATAACCTTCACGGCAGGAAAAGAACCTATATCAGATCTCATACCCTATCCGAGCCCTTTTGATCCCGGACGTGAGGAGACGGAGGTAAGGTATGTCCTCTCCGAAGAGGCCCGGGTAACCGTAAATATATATGATACGGCAGGAAATATTGTAAAAACTCTTATAAGGAAAGCCCCCCGGGGAAGAGGGCAGAACAGCGAATCCTGGGACGGCAGGAGTTTTTACGGTGACGAACTGGCAAGCGGGGTTTATTTTATAGAGGTTATAGCGGAAGGCGGTAGTGAAAACAGAAAGTACCAGGCGGTTGCCATATACAGGGATTAAAATTATAATAATAAAATATCACATTTATGGGTTTTTCAGTAATATTGCAGTAGAGTGGTATTATAGGTTCTATGCTGATTTATAAGAAACATCGCGCGGTTTTAGTACTTTTTACGGGTTTTTTCCTTTTGCCTCCCGTTTTAATCGCTGAGGAGCTCAGACCCACCGCTTATTTTCAGCACTCGGAAGACCAGGATATTATAAACCCGGAGAACGCCTATGACGGCGATCCCGGCACTTACGCGAAGATTGACTGTGTTTTTGACTCAGAGCCTTCATTGACTTACCATGATTGGCAGGGAGCTCCTGAACTGGGTATTCCTGCTGATAACGGCTGGATCCGGCCGGGGGAGAGTTTTTCATGGGAGGGGGGGGAGGTTCAGGATGAGCCGGAACTGGAGGTTGTGTATAAAATAGAGGGGTTAGGTGATTCGGAGTGCGCTATTATATACTTTGCCGGAGACTGGGGAACACTGGTTGACTGGAGTTCCTCCACCGGGACTTACACGGCTTCCGTTACGCTTCCCTCCGGGGTTGATTTCTCCATGATGGTTGTTGATGCTGATACGCGGAAGCGTGATAATTCAAACGGATGGAGTAAGGATCTTCTTATTTACGATATAAGGACCAGGGGAGAGTTGAGCGATATTGAAAATTACGAGTTTCAGGTCTGGGAATCTTTTGAGGTGCTTTATCTGTCCACGGAAACTGCGGATACCGGGATAAAAGTTGACGATCTCGGACTTGAGAGCGGCATTTACTGGTGGAGGGTCAGGGCCGGGGACGAAAAGGGCAACTATACGAAATGGAGCTCCCCGCGCAGGGTAAATGTGGACTCGGCCGCTGATTTTGAGGGACTTGTGTTCAGGGACGAGTATCCGACCCCGGAGTGGCGGTACGGCGACATACTCCAATGTTATATAACCGCCGCCTCGTCCGGTGAGGATGAAATTGATAACGGTTCCGTAAGGTATAGGGTCTCCGCGGACGGAGAGGGACTGGAGAATTTCTCACCCTGGCGTTCCGATGCCGTTCTCATATCAAGCGGCCCTTACGAATCCAGGTTTCTTGCGGAGATTCCCAATGCATCCGGAGACAGGTTCTACGCCGGCGAAGATAATTACATAGAATGGCAGATAAAGGACTCCACGGGTAATATCCTGAATTCCGGCCCCTATAACCTGAGGATCCGCTACAATACAGAACCTGTCCTTGATCTGGTGCAGCCCGTTGATTTTTCCGGTACCGGTCCTGTGGTGGAGTTGAGGGTTCTTGAATGCCCGCAGGGACTGGATCCCGGATCAATAAGTATAAGTATAACAGAGGCCGGAACCGGGGAGGAAATTCTTAACGTATCGGGGAGTGAAACCCCTTCAATATATGATCCGGAAGAGAACCTGATATTTTACAGTTGGCCCGGGGGAACCCTGAACTCCGGGAAGGAGTATCTTCTCTACGTATCTGCTTCCGATAAAGGGTACGTGGATAGAAAAACAGCTGAGCTGGAAACAGTTTTTACTGCGCGGGGCGAAGGGGTCTCGGGCCTGGCCAGTTATCCCAATCCTTTCAACAGCCGCCGGGAGAAGGCCTCTTTGAGGTATACTCTGGCCGAGGATTCCAGGGTAACGATCAATATTTATGATTCTTCCCGGACCCTGGTAAAGACCGTTATCAGGGGAGCCCCCAGGTCCAGGGGGATGAATATAGAGACCTGGGACGGGAGAGTTTTTAACGGTGAGTATGCGGCAAACGGAGTATATTACTGCGAGATAATAGCTGAAGGGACAGGGATATCTAAGAGGTACACGGTTATAGCCGTGCATTCAAGATGAGAGTTGTAAAGTGCTCAGTTCCCGGGCGGTATGAACTCAAAGGTAAACGGTTCCTTGTTCATTTCAATGAAATTGGTTATAATATTTACGTGAAAAAGTTTACCGGTATAGAAACTGCCTGCGGAGAGCGCCTGGACAGATCTTTCTGTTTATGCCGGAGGAGTGTGTGA
>SLGR01000152.1 GCA_007136585.1 Candidatus Sumerlaeota bacterium
ACTAAAAACTTAGGAACAAAAGCAATCGCGAAAAACAACCCCGCCAAGGTAAACACAATCCACCCATAAAATCCCCAAGGGCGCTTCTCTCCATCAATGTTTTTATTTCCCATAGACTTGCCTTCCTCAAGTAACGGAAACGCTTACGCTTCTGGAACACCCCACCAGCCGGGGTGGGGGAGCTTGCCTTCACGGCACCATCTACGTTCGTCGGAGCGCCACTCGGCTCGGTCGGCGATGGCATCGTCAACATCTTTAGGGGAAAGCACATCACAGGCGAGGATACCTGCCTTCTGGAGGGGGGCGATATTGACGCGAACGCCGTCGTTGAGATCGGGAGTGTAGGTACTCTCCTGGGCGACAAACTCAGCAATGGTGTGGGGCGGGGTACGTTTGCCATCCAGGCTGGAAATGGCATCGTATAGGGGCTGCTGGGCTAGCCAGGGTTCCCAGGAGTGGGCCTCGGGGCACTCATACTTTTCAATACCCTCACGGAGTTTCTTCGCTTTTGTTTGAAGGTATTTAATTTCCGCGTTAAGCGACTTAATTTGAGCTTTAAGAAAATCAAGCCGCACGACGATTGCCGATCGTCGGTCTCCGCTGTAGCTAGGGAGCAGTTCTGCAAGCTCTTGTTTGAGTTCAGTCTGTTCTGTTTGAAGCTGCTTACGTTCTTCTTTGAGTAGAGGCGGTCATTCCCCCGGCTTCTCTTGGGGCAGACTATCTCCTCCGAATCAAGCTTCTTTAAGACCCATACCGGGATATCCAGAAGCCTGCTAACAACGCTTACAGTAAAAACAGGTTCGTTATCCGGGATCTCAAACTCCTCAAAAACCTCGTCCCTGGTGCTGTTTTCAGGATCGTTCTCTTTATTTTTTTTACCTTTATTCATATTAACTATATGATAAAAAGAAGAAGCCCGGCCGGGGCCGGGCATCCTCTTTTATTCACCTACGTCTATTTTCAGCTGTTTGGGTTTTGCGCTCTCCTTCTTGGGAAGCTCCACTTCAAGAACCCCTTTCTTATAGGAAGCGCGGATCTTCTTCTCATCCACATCCGAAGGAAGCGCGACAGCGCGCTGGAAGGCTCCGTAGTAAAGCTCCCTGCGAAGCTCGCCTCCCTCTTCGGATTTTTCCTCTCTCTTCTTCTCTCCCTTTATGGTAAGGATACCGTCTTCCAGGATCAGGTCGATCTCATCCTTCTTCATTCCGGGGATCTCAGACTTAACGACAATTTTATCCTTCTTGTCGTAAATGTCCATTGCGGGACCCCAGCCCTGCTCCGGAAGCGTATCCGCTGACGGGTCGAACCACTTTGACAGGGACATATTAAAGAGGTTGTTCATCTGACTCCGAAGCCTCTCCATGTCCTTGAAAGGATCCAGACCGCCTTCTCTCTCTCTCCAGGGAATAAGCGCCATAACTAACACCTCCTTTCGTTTTTTATTTTTCCCTAATCTGAGCCAACGCCCCGGCTGTTGACTTTCTCTCTTGTTTCCGTTATTATTTTAACACGGAAACCGAAATTTGTCAAGACCGTAAACCGTATTATTTTAAGGAGGAAATAAAATGATTAAATTTGATAAATTCACGACAAAAACACAGGAGGCCCTGCAGAAGGCCCAGCATACCGCGATTGAGATGGAGCACCAGCAGATAGACGCGGAGCATCTGCTTCTTGCCATGCTGGAGCAGGAGAACTCCGTAGCCGCTCCCCTTATGGAGAAGCTCGAGGTGCCCGCCGCGCCCCTGAAAAAGGAGCTCCGGGAAGAGCTCGGAAAACGACCCAGGGTATCAGGCGGAAAAACTTATATGGCCAGGCGCCTGGAGAATATTATAAACAGGGCTTTCACCGAGGCTGGGGCCCTTAAGGACGAGTATATCTCTTCCGAACACATACTTCTTGCGATGACAACCGAGCGGGAAGGGACCGTAGCGGCGATTTTCAGGAAACACGGTCTCAATAAGGAGAAGCTCCTTAAGGGTATCTCGGAGATACGGGGGAGCCAGAGGGTAACCGACCCCGACGCGGAAGAGAAATACCGGGCCCTTGAGAAATACGCCCGCGATCTCACAGCCCTGGCCCGCCAGGGGAAACTTGACCCTGTCATAGGGCGCGATGAGGAGATACGGCGGGTAATTCAGGTACTTTCCAGGAGAACTAAAAACAACCCCGTACTCATAGGCGAACCCGGGGTCGGAAAGACCGCCATAGCCGAGGGGCTGGCCAGGCGGATAGCCGAAGGCGACGTCCCCGAGTCCCTTAAGAACAAGCGGGTCGTGGCCCTTGATATGGGGAGCCTCCTGGCGGGGGCAAAGTTCCGGGGCGAGTTTGAGGAGAGACTGAAAGCAGTCCTGAAGGAGATAACCTCATCGGATGGGCAGATAGTCCTATTCATAGACGAACTTCACACCGTTGTGGGGGCAGGGGCCGCCGAGGGGGCGATAGATGCCTCAAATATGCTCAAACCCGCCCTGGCCAGGGGGGAACTCCGCTGCGTAGGGGCGACCACCCTTGACGAGTACAGGAAACATATAGAGAAAGACCCGGCCCTGGAGAGACGGTTCCAGCAGGTGATTATAAGGGAACCGGATGTCCAGGATACCATAGCGATACTCAGGGGGCTCAAGGAGCGTTATGAAGTTTTTCACGGAATTAAGATAATGGACTCTGCGTTAATCTCCGCAGCCGTTCTTTCAAACCGATATATCTCCGACAGGTTCCTTCCGGATAAGGCCATAGACCTCGTAGATGAGGCGGCAAGCAGACTTCATATAGAGATAGAATCCATGCCTACGGAAATAGATGAGATACAG
Source organism: Candidatus Sumerlaeota bacterium (assembly GCA_007136585.1). Taxonomy (GTDB): domain Bacteria; phylum CG03; class SLGR01; order SLGR01; family SLGR01; genus SLGR01. Next base: position 2,814 of record SLGR01000152.1, read on the forward strand.
AGGAGAATAAGCCAGCTTGAGATTGAGAAGACCGGACTCAGGAAGGAAAAAACCCCCGATTCAAAATCCAGGCTCAAAAAAATAGAGGAAGAACTTTCCGGGCTTAAGGAGGAGATATCAAGACTGAAAAGCCACTGGCAGAGAGAACGTGATATAATAATGAAGATACGGGAGATAAAGGACAGTATTGAGAAAAGCCGGATCGCCCAGGAGAGGGCGGAGCGGGAAGCTGATTACGAAAAAGCCGCCGAACTTAAATACGGAACCATAAACTCCCTTGAGAATGCACTCTCAGAAAAGACCCGGGAACTTTCGGAACTTCAGAAGGATATGCGCCTCCTTAAAGAAGAGGTGGACGAAGAGGATATCGCCGGGGTGGTCTCCAAGTGGACAGGGATTCCTGTCTCAAGGATGATGGAGAGCGAGGTTCAGAAACTTCTCAAAATGGAGGATAAGATCAGGGAGCGGGTTGTCGGCCAGGACGAGGCGGTAAAGTATGTCTCCGAGGCGGTAAGGCGCTCAAGGGCCGGGCTCCAGGATGAGAGCAGGCCCATAGGCTCCTTTATCTTCCTGGGCCCCACCGGGGTGGGAAAGACCGAGCTTGCCAGGAGACTGGCCGAGTTTCTCTTTGACGACGAAAAGGCCCTTGTCAGGATAGATATGAGCGAGTATATGGAGAAACACTCCGTGGCCCGGCTCATAGGGGCCCCTCCGGGGTATGTGGGGTTTGACGAGGGAGGGCAGCTTACCGAGATAGTGCGAAGGAGGCCTTACTCTGTAATCCTCTTTGACGAGATTGAGAAGGCCCATCCCGACGTCTTTAACGCTCTTCTGCAGCTCCTTGACGACGGAAGACTCACTGACGGACAGGGAAGGACCGTGGATTTCAGGAATACCATAATAATAATGACCTCCAATACGGGCAGCTCCCATATAGCCCGCCTGGGCCCGGAAGAGGCCGAAAAACTGGTTATGGACGAACTGCGCAGCACATTCCGCCCGGAGTTTCTTAACCGTATAGACGAGATCATACTTTTCCGCGGGCTGACAAAAGAGAATATAAAGGATATAGTAGATATACAGCTCGGCGATCTGGAGAGGCACCTTAAAGAGCAGAAGATAAAAATAGAACTCAGCAAACCGGCCCTGGAACTTCTCGCGGAACAGGGTTTTGACCCTGTATACGGAGCCCGGCCCCTAAAGCGGGCTATTCAGCGGGCCATAGTAAACCCCCTGGCCTCAAAGATCATAGCCGGAGAGTTCAGGGAGGGGGATACTCTGGAGGTCACCCGAAAAGAGAGCCGGCTGGAGCTCAGCAGGAAATAACCCCCTGAGGGGCAGGACGCCCCCCCCTATTGCTTTTTTAAAAAAAACTTCTATAATCCTGCGCTTATGAGGATTAATTCATATGGATAATACAATAAGGGAAAGGGGGCTGAGACTCTCTGTAATAGACGGAGCCTTCTCCGCAGTTATGGGGGGGCTCTGCGGCGGTATATTTCTTGTGGGGTTCGTCCTTAAGGTCCTGGACGCGGATACGGGAAAGATAGGCGTTATAGCCTCGCTTCCGATGTTCGCGAACCTGATTCAGCTCCTGGGCTCCTATATCATAGAAAAAACCGGAAAGAGCAAAAGACTCTGCCTGATATCCGTGGCTGTAAGCCGGGCTCTCTGGCTCCTTATAATACTCCTTCCCTTCAGGATATTTGCCGGACTTTCCGATTACAGGATCTGGGTAGTCGTAGGCGTCATAGGGCTCTCCAGCCTCTTTGCAGCACTGGCCGGGGTGGGCTGGACATCCTGGATGAGCGAGCTTGTCCCGGAAGAAACAAGAGGGGCTTATTTCGGAAAAAGAAATATGATCTCCGCCTTCTTCGGGATGCTCTTTGTTCTTGCCGGCGGAAGGTTCATAAACTTCTGGGAGATGAGGTACCCCCATAACCAGCCTGCGGGATTCATCATTATTTTCGGTGCGGGGATTCTTGCGGGTCTCCTTTCCCTTATCTTTCTGAGAGCGGTCCCTGAAACCCCCGCCCCTCCCCGGCCGAAAGACGGGGGTTTTAACTTACGGGAGTTTCTCTCCCCGGTTAAAGACTCTAACTTTATAAAACTGGCCCTCTTTGGAGCCTCCTGGATATTCGCTGTCAACCTTGCGGCCCCTTTCTACGGCGTATATATGATAAACACCCTGAAGATTGATTTCTCGACCCTGACCGTCTTTGGGACAGCCGCTACAGTGGCCACCCTTATAATGATGAAAATTTGGGGGCCTATAACAGATAAACTCGGGAACAAGCCGGTCCTCATCGTATCCAGCCTCGCGCTCGCAGCCGTGCCTTTTCTCTGGGTAAGCACAATACCGGGAAGATACTATATCCCGGTTATGGGAGCCCATATTCTCAGCGGAGCCTTTATGGCAGGGGCGGGGTTATCGCAGTTCAATATTCTGATAAAACTCTCTCCCCGGGAAGGGCGCTCCGTCTACCTGGCCCTCTACGCTGCCGCGACAGGGTTAACGGGTGCCCTGGCCCCTGTAGCGGGAGGGAGGCTATCCTTTCTTATGGAGGATATATCCGTAATTTTGCCCGGGTATACGCTGACAGGGCTTCACCTGCTTTTTATACTCTCTGCTGTTCTTATAGCCGTATCCCTGATATTTGCCGCAAGGATACACGAGGAAGGGAGCTCTTCCCCCATGGCTGTGGTCCTCCAGCTTAAAAACGACCTCAACCTTCAGGCGGGTATATCCGGGGCATCTGATTTTATTATCATCCGGGCCGCCAGGGGCGAAAATATCCTGCGCAAAATAGACAGGAAAACCGATGAGATAGCCGCCAGATCCGAGGATTCGGTGCGCAGGGCCCTTGAGAAAGGCGAAAAGCTGGTTGAAAAACCTGTAAGAAAGATAAAGGATTTTCTAAAAGAAGATGATTGATATTTTAAATGGGAGGTAATCTTATGAACGGTTTTATGTATATTTTCAGGGAACTTGCGGTATCTTCTTTCACCCAGCTGGCAGAGGCGGCAACCAGGTTCGGGCCCAAGGTCCTTCTTGCGGCTGCCGTAATGGGCGGAGGCTGGTTATCAGCCGTTATTATAAAAAAGATAACAGCCAAGCTCCTCCGGATGCTGGGGTTTGACGTATTTGCGGAAAAGTTCGGAATAACCTCCTTCCTTCAGAGAGGGGGTATCGCAAGAAAGCCCTCCTCCATAACAGGGCTGATATTATTCTGGGTAATACTTCTGAACTCCTTTATAATGGCATCCGATCTGATGCGCATAGGGTTTACCGTGGAACTCATACAGACCGTTTTTATATATATTCCCAGACTTGGCGCCTTCATAATAATACTTGCCCTGGGGGTCGCCCTGGGAAGGTTTGCCGACCGCCTTATATACAAGGCATCCCTGCTTGCGAAAATACCCTTCAGCTTCCTCGCGGGAAAATCAGCCGGGTATATGGTTATCGCGCTGGCCCTTCTCCTTGCCCTGGATTATATGGGTGTCCCCAGGAGCCTCTCACTTCAGCTCTCAATAATCATAATAAGCGTCATACCTGTCCTTATCATTACGGCGCTCTTTACCGGGGGCAGGGAGCTTATCGCAAATATCGCAGCGGCGAAGTATATAAGCAGGGAGTTCGAGACGGGAGACGATATAAGCTCCGAGCACTTCTCCGGCAGGATAAGTTCTATGGACCTTTTTGCCGTAAAACTTAAGGACCCGGGCGGCGAGACCGTTATCCCAAATACAAGGTTCATCGGGGCTCTCATCCGCAGGGAAACCCCCCGCACGGACCGCGCAGACTGAAACTTTCACCTCCTGCCGGATGTCTAACTTCTGAAGTTTGACAAATATTGTTTTAATAATTAAAATTTTTAATAATGAAAACATATAGAACAGCTGAATTCCTGGAAAACGCGTTTGTGGCCGTACCCCAAATGAAAAAGGCCCTTTCCTTCAAAGTCTCCGGGGAAATACTGAAATACGACCTTTCACTGGCCCACGCCCTGATCATAAGGGAGATTTCCCGCCTGGGCTCTCCCAGTATGGGTGAGTTGGTAAGGAACCTTGATATTTCCTGCGCAATGATGACCCACTTTATAGATCAGCTCCAGGAGAAGCATCTGGTCCGCCGAAAACGTTCCGATTCAGACAGGAGGGTCGTAAACGTTGTACTTACCAAAAAAGGGTTAAATATGCTGGAAAAGATACGAGGCGCCCATAAGGAAAAACTCGGGAAACTTTTATCGAAATTCACTGAAGCAGAGAGGAAAAATTTTATAGATTCATTTGAAACTTTATACAGGCTCATAATGAAGTACGGAGAGACCCCGGATGAAGACACGTAAGGTTTTAATA
>SLGR01000081.1 GCA_007136585.1 Candidatus Sumerlaeota bacterium
TAGTCTCTATACTTCCCCTGTACCACCATCCCCGGGGCAGAGAGACGCTTCCGGCAAGGTTAAGTTTTCTTGACCGGTCTCCCCTTACCGGGTTCTCCAGAAGCCACCCCGAAAGCTCCTGCAGAAAAGCTGCGGAGGCGTGACCCAGTTCGTGAACGGCTGTAACCGGCGAAAGGAGTAAGAGCGGAATCCTGCCGCGGCGGGATATAAGCTCCGCCAGCGAGGAACGCAGCCCGCCGGGTCCTTCATCCATTAACAGCAACTCTTTCTCTTTAAGCGCTTCCTCAAGACCCTCTTCGGCACCCTTGTCCTCCGGGATGCTCATACTCAACCTTCCCTTGATCTCGCTGATATCAATAATTGTTTTGTACTCAACAGCTTCTTTGAATTTTTCAATTGAAAGGTTTAAAAGCTTCAGCCGTTTATCCGGAGATTTCTCCGCCCTGCTCATTAAAAGCAGCGCGCGCCCCATACCTTTACGTGAAAGAAGAAGCATAGATAACCCTTCTGAATCCGAGGCCTTTTCATAAGCTGCCCGGGACTTATCCAGAATCTTGTATCTTTCGCGGCTGTCGGAGAGGCTCAGAGCTTTTTCCAATAAAGCGTTTCCAAGTTTTATATAATCAGGTTCGGAACCTGTAAACCCGGCAAGGCGCTCATAGGCCTCAACCATCCGGTCTGTGATTCTCACTTTTTCCGCAGAGTCTTTTTCCAGTTCCAGCAGTTCAGAAAGAGCTTCGCCGATACCGGAGTAGGCAACCGGAAAATACCTGTTAAGGGAAACCGAATGTTCAAAATATTTCAGGGCTCTTTTCACCAGATGTCTTCTCTCTACCGGGTCATCCGTGTTCAGCCTGCTTTGATGAAGCAGGTTAAAACCGGCGTTATTGTATATGGAAGCATCAGCCTCATTATTAAGTATCACTATAGACCTCTGAAGTTCATCCAGAGCCCGGCTGTATAACTCCGCCTTCCTGCCGGGATCAGTCTCCAGAACACCTGCATAAAACAGCTGCCCTCCTATGTGTTCGTGTAGAGCATTGAGTATTCCTCCGGTAAACCGGGAAATACTTAAAATCCGGCTATGGGCAAACTGCTGTCTAAGCGGCCTGGGAAGTTCTATATAAAGAGTATGCCTTTCTCTAAGGTTTTCGGACAGATACCCCGCAGAGATAGTTTTGAGGCGTTTATTATACACTGAACCGGTCGGCTCAGCGTACAGGTATGACTTATCAGATAGCTCAATAACCGGAAATATATGTCCTGGGAAACTACCGGCATATATTCTGTCTTCGCTCACCCCTATCTCATTTAATATCCTGGAGGTGAGCATAGTTTTACCCAGGCAGCAGAGTTCGCCCGTGCGACAGGTAAACTCGGGAGCCCAGTCTAAAGGAACCGTATCTTGCATACCCGGAAACCTCTCAACTTCCCGGCAGACCTCTCTGATAACCTTTATCTCTTCATCTGTATCTCCGTTCTCTGCGGCCGCCTCTAACCGCTGCTTCCATTCATCAAGTGGAAGAGTCTCCTTAAAGTGAATACCCGCAGAAGTCGGCGCGGAAAGACCTTCAAACATCCGCTCCAAGCCTTTAAGCAGAATAATATATTCCAGCTGATTTTTTACAATCTCAGCCGCCTCCCGGGCTATTATGCCTGAAGAGGTATCCGCCCACGCTCTCAGCTTCTCCGGGTTATTTACGGTTTCAAATGAGAGCCCAAGATTCCGGCTGAGATATTCCCGCACGGTATTCTCATCACCCTCAAAACCCCGCGCCCTTATTTTCTCATACGGGATACTTTCGTAAGCAGCAGCCGGACCGATTCTTTGGCCAAGGTAATAGAGAGTTTCCACAACCCTGCGCATCTTATCGGCTAAACCTTTATCCAGGGATTCCATATCTATATTCCGCGCAAGATAAATCGCGGAGGCCCTCAGCCTTGCAGACGGAATCCCGGGTATACCCTCCCCTGCGGGTATATCCCCAATTGTGGAGTGTATATCCTCAAAAAGGTGTATTATCTCTCCGAGAGTTGCATCTTCAGGAAGGATATACCTGGTCAGACCGTCTTTCTCCGATTTCAGGAAAGGCTTATATTTTCCGTCAGCCCTGTACTTCCCCTCCGAGGTAAGAAGCGGGTTTCTCTCATTAAACTCGGCCCTGGAGATAAAACTTACTTCTGTACCTCCGACTGCACCGGTCCAGCTCATATCAACCTCTACAGCCTCCCTGCCGCGGAAACGGGTCTCTATAATACCGCTCCGCCTCAGGGTGTCTAAGAGCTCCGCGGCTATCTTCTCTTCAATTACCTTGAAATCCTCCACCGGTTCCAGAAGTGGACGGCCCGACGGAAACTCTTCAAGCCTCTTCTCAAACTCACCCCTTATCTCTTCCGGAAGAAGCACGCGTCTTTCTACCGGTACAGTATCAGACACCGGAGTATCCGGTTCCGGGGCCACAGGTGAATCAGGGGAATACCCTTCGGCCCTCAACCGGGATATATAACCGTATATAACCTGTTTCTCAAAATATTCAAAGGATCTTTCATACTCCCGGGTCTCAGGCGAATGGTTTTCCTCTAATGCGGCTTTAAAGAGTTCCCCAGGCTTGAACGGCAGCCCCTTTTCCACAATCTCATCCTCCAGCCACTTCAGCGTTGCCCGGGCTGTCCTGTGAGATTCAAGGTCCTCCGGGCGATTAAGAAGACTCAGCGCAGCTTTCCGGTAGCTTACATCCCCGGTCTCTTTTCTCGTTTCAAGAGCCCGGGCCCATACTCCGGCTGCCGCATCTTTTTCACCAGCGGCCAGACTGAGATTTTCTAATGCGGTCATCTCGCCCAAGTCGGCTATAAACTCTGAAACGGATCTGGACTCTTTTACCGGCATTTTAACTATATTATGTGCCACTTCGTGAGCCAGCGTGCTTATAAATAACTCCCGTCCCTCACGGCTGATAAAAGGTATCCCGTATTTTAATCCGGCATCAGCCTGGTCGTAGTTCTCAATAAATGCGGATTTTTCCAGTATCTTGTCCCTTACTTCCTCATATTTTTCGGGCGTAACAACCCCTTCAGGGCTGAGCACCTGGAATATTTTAAGAAGAGCCAGCTGATAGAGCTTTAGATATTTTTCCCGGTCTGCCCGCGGCAGGAGTTCCCGTGGTCCCATTGAGTCAAGAAGTACGGCAAGAGATTTTTCCATTGCGTATTCCGGGGTATCATAACTTAGAAGAAAACCGTAATTCTCCGAAAATTCATCACGTATGCGTAAAATCTGGCTCAGGTACTCATAGTACGAAAAAAGGATTAACGAATTTATATCAAAATCCTCTTCAGACGCCGACTCTTCTGTCCTTCGTTTCAGTATCCTTAGCAGATCGGCCGGTATAACGGCCCCGTGCCCTACTCCGCTTTGCTTATCGGCATCTTCCATCTTACGCAGCATCTCGTAGCTTATAAAATTCCGGCTGAGGTTTTTCAGAAGGAGTTCTCTCCGGCCTGAGGCCGTACTGACTTCCGCCTTTAACGTTTCTGCGGACGGATCAAGAGGACGCAGCCCCGCTCTGGTAATATCGGCGATGAAATACTTCCGGCCTTCATCCGGCTTAAACCCGGCTTCGTGTTTATCAGGGTTAAACCCGCTCCCCATAGACGGAATTATAACTTCACCCCCGAACTCCGCCTTTATATAACCGGAGAGGGCCTCCTTAAAATAGTTGTTTGCCAGACCCGCGTACGAAGCGTTCTGGGTTCTTTTACCTGCCTCGGCGGCGACCCTGAGGCAGGCATCAAGGTCAAGGCTCCCGCTCAGACCCTCCGCCAGAGAATTGAACTGCAGGTCAAACTCACCCATCTTCCCGATAAGTTCGGCCTTGGGATAATCCTTCAGGACCTCATCCGGAACCTCCTCTCCGGTGGCCAGCGCCAGGATTACTTTAAGCTCGTGGCTGTTTAAATCACTCCCGGAAAGCTCTCCCGCGGCGGCCGCCTCCTTCACCTCTTCACGGGTTAAACGCCAGGTTTCAGGCCCGGGCGCGGGTTTTCTTTCAGTAAAGACAAGACCTTCCGCTTTTCTCTCAAACACGGGTCTTTTAAATTCTGTTATCATAGCCGCAGCCTCAGCGTAATCAGGACGCTGCTCGGGATCTTCGGAGGTCATCTCGCTCAGAAGACCAACTATCCGCCCGTGGAACGAGGTGTCTTCCGCGGGGCGGCCTTCTATTTCAGATTCAATGTAGCCGGAGAAAACCGGATCGCTTTCAAGAAGGAAAAGCATGAAGGAACCGATATTATATATATCGCTCTGGGGGTATATGACAGGGTTCGGAGACTCTACCAGCTCCGGCGGCCCCCAATCATCGGCCCCGGCGTTGTTATACCCGGGCTCTTCCGAAAAATTATGGGCCAGCCCGAAATCTATAAGTTTTACGGCGGGCTTGCCTGCTCTGTCTGTTGTCACTATGAAGTTTTCCGGCTTTATATCGTTATGGGAGTACCCGCGCGAGTGTACCCCTTCCAGCGCAATAAGGGCCTGCTTCAGTATATCAGCAACAAACTCCGGCTTGAGCTCCCCCCTGGCAGCAAGCTCCCTGAAGATAAACTCCGAAAGGTCCGTTCCCTCGTAGTAATCCATTATTATCGCCTTCTCTCCCCTATAATCAATCAGCTCCGCCTGAGGGATGCCGCTTATCCCTTCCAGGTCCTTCAGAGCCCTGATCTCCCTGGCGATGGTCCTTCTGTCAACTTCGGGCGATAAGGAAGAGGCCTTTATCAGCTTCATGGCTTTCTCTTCCCCTTTATAAACAACCCTGAAAATATCGCCGTATGAACCGCTGCCGATATGTTTGAGTATCTCCGGCTCTTCCGTGATGGATGCTGAAGGAAGCCCCAGCCGCGGTGCCGCCAGGTTGTAGGCCCGATGGATAATACTCACTGCAAGAAACCCCGCAAGGATACCCGGTATACCCGAAAGGGTAAGCGCGCACAGGATAAACCCCGCGCTCATTACAAACCCGGCGGCAAATATTGCCGTCCGGTCCGGAAGAGTTGATTCCCGCACCACGCCTTCCTTCAGAACCCGGGTGTGAAGGTAGGCGAATATCCCCGCACCTAAAGAAGCCAGCCCTCCAAGAAGGGGTGCCGAGGAGATGAACTCCGGAATAAAGGAGAGAGTTTCCGCTCCGAGCTCATTTCCGGCAAGCAGGGTAAAAGGGACCAGGACGGAGGCAAGGAGGGCGTTTTCTTTTAATTCCCGCAGAAACTCTTCTCTCGCTCCTTCAGCGCGGGCCGAGGGAAGTTTATCGTCCGGAGTTATAATTTCCTTACCAGGGGCTTCCAGCGCCGCGGTATATTCTTCGTTATCAGTCAGGCTCAGGGTGGAGTCGGAGATCTCTCTTCTCAGGGTGTATACGGTCTCAGTTGTGCCTTTTTTAATGGGTTTAACGGATATCTGAATAAGCCAGGCCCTGCCGTCGGAACTCACAGCCGGATCTCTTACCCGGACTCCCTCCCAGGAACTGCTGTGCCTGTTTAAGGCCTTCCTGAGCTGCCTTATATCATCAACTTCACCCAGGATTTCAGATATCTCCACCATTGTTCTGAAAGCGGCCCGGTTTACCTGATCCTGGTTTAGAAATATAGAGCCCACGGCCAGGCGCTCGTCTATAAGCTGCTGATAAGTAAGGGTTTTCTCGCCCCTGAGAAGCCTGTAGTAGGTCTCCATCATTGAAGGAGTATGCTCTGCCGCCCTTGGCATAACAAGGCTGTAGGAGATTCCCCGGTCCCGCAAAAGGTTTGTTACCCCTTCCGAATGAAACCCCCCGAGGAGCATAACCGAAACCCTGTTTTCTTCCGGATTATCCGCGGCAAAGTTATTTACAAAATACTTATCCCTCCTGAGCGCTTTCTCATAGAAGGCGCTCATCTCCTCCGCGTAAGGAGCCAGGGAACTGAGTATCCCGTCTAAACGTGAAACCTCACTTCCGCGGGTACGTTTAAGACGATCAAACCTCACACTGAACTCCCAGGAGACCTCTTCAAAGTTTTTCAGTTCTTCCCGGGTTACCTGGTTTAAAAGAAATTTTGTAAGAAGCTGTATATAATCAGATACGAAAAGAAGGTCCTTCTCCTCCCTGTTACGGCATAGTGCTCTGCTTATACCATCAATTACTTTCTGCTCCTCTCCGATCAGGCGGTAGGTATTTATACGGCTCATAGCTTCCATTGCCTGTATATACTCTCTTAACTCCGCATACTGGTTTCCGGAGTATATCTGTCTTACTATACTCTCGTAAACCGGTTCCGGAGCGCGGAAGATATCAGTAAACTGCTTGAACGGACTCATATCAACCGGGTTTATATGTCTTACCAGGTGGTCATACTGGCGCCTGATCCTTCTCTCGTCAAGGCCTGCCAGTTTTTCGGAAACCTCCGTGTACCTTGAGTACCCCGGGGATATATCTCCTAAGCTCACTCCGGCATACTCGCCCCAATCTCGCAGGTACCTGCGGAAGAGATGTCCGGAGATCTTCTCCTGCCTGTAAAGCGCAAGCTGTGTTCTGAACCTTCTCAGAGCGGTAGAGAATACGCTGCTTTCAAGGTCTCCGAGAAGACCGGAGGCATCCTGAAGAAGGCGGACCGTTTTTTCCCTGTTATTAAGAGACGAGATAAGGATATCAAGGTTCTTATCGTAAAGTTCGGGGTTCTCTATTCCTGTAAGGGGTGGTGATTTTCCGGGGTTGAGTATACTGTAGGCTTCGGGGCCGCTTACCATCCCCTTCCTCATAAAATAATCAAGAACCCTCTCTCTTACTCTCTCGTCTGGTATGGTAGAGATTATGGAGGTATCTATTTCCTCTCCGGAAGGGTCCCCTTCAAGGCCTACCCTGGTTACAGGAGCGCTCCGGCAGATAGCTCCGATCAGTTCTTTTATTCTGCGCTGGACCTCATAATTGGCGTGCAGATCCTTTATTATCACAACCTGCGGGTCTTCACCGCCGGGTCGAAACTCATCAACAACCTGCCCCAGCTTTAAAGGAATATCAAACCGGGTCTCCGATGCAGCAAGGGTGGCCGAAGCATGGGAGTAATCTGCTATGACGTAAGTGAAGAACATCGCCCCCGCAAGCAGGCA
>SLGR01000227.1 GCA_007136585.1 Candidatus Sumerlaeota bacterium
AGGGCTTGAGTGCAAGGACTGGTTCTTCTGTACGAAAAAACTTGACAAGGATAAGGTCCTTGAAAAGATACTGAAAAAATAAGATAGGGTTAAATCCGGAACTTTCCTCCGGCACCTGCCCGGGCAGGCGCTGCTTTACGCGCGCCGCCCGGGTTTTTTTTATACTTTACCCGGGATATTGACATTACTTTATTCTTATCTAAACTATTAACCTGTTTTTAGAAAAGGATTTTATGAAATGATAAAAGAATCTGTACTTACACTTGCAGGCGGTCTTGGGCTTTTTTTCTTCGGCATGCATATTATGTCGGACGGTATGAAGAAGTTTTCGGGCGAGCGTATGAAAAGGTTTCTCCACAGGGCTACCAAGCTTCCTGTTATGGGGGTCTCGGTGGGGGCGCTTATTACAATGCTTTTTCAGTCATCAAGCGCCACGACCGTTATGGTGGTCGGGCTTGTAAACGCCGGGCTTCTTACTCTTGCCCAGTCAATATCCGTAATAATGGGAGCCAATATCGGAACCACTTTCACCGCCTGGATAATATCGGTGATGGGGGCTTTTGATATCTCCATATACGCGCTTCTCTCCGTAGGTGTGGGGGTCTTTTTCTTTAAGACAGCAAAGACCCGTAAAACAAGGTTTGCCGGAGAGGTTCTCCTCGGGTTCGGGCTTCTCTTTACCGGGCTTTCCCTTATGGGTGAGGCTGTCGGACCGTTACGGTCAAGCGGCCTTGTCAGGGATATATTCGTTTCTTTCAGCCGCAACCCCCTGCTGGGAGTGCTGGCCGGTCTTGTCTTTACGGTTCTGCTTCAGAGCTCAAGCGCCACAATGGCCCTGGTCCAGCTTCTGGCTTTCAGCGGAGTTATACCCTTTGAATCGGCGATTCCCATAATACTGGGAGAAAATATCGGAACCACGCTGACGGCGCAGGTAGCCGCGCTGGGTTCAAACCTTTCCGCCAGGAGGGCCGCTATGTCCCACACTCTCTTTAACCTTATAGGGGTGGGGTATATGCTGGTCTTCGTGCGCCTTGGATGGTTCACGCGGTTCGTTGATTTTCTCCTCCCCGGGGAGGTTACGCAGTCCAGTATAATGTTCTATATAGCTTTCTCGCATACGCTCTTTAATGTATTCAATACCGCGGTTTTTCTTCCTTTTATTAAATCCCTTGAACGGATGAGCCTCTGGCTTGTCCCAAAGAGAGAGGATGATATAGAGAAGGGGACAAAGTACCTGGACAGGCATCTTCTGGAGAGTCCCGCCGTGGCGCTTGACCAGGTGGTAAACGAGATGTGTTATATGCTGGGCCTTGCCGATAAATCCGTAAGGACCGCCTTCGGGGGGTTTGAGGGAGAGGGGTATAAAAAGGCAAAGAAAGTCGCCGGATACGAGGAGGCCATAAACGGCCTGCAGTCCGATATAACACAGTTCATCGTTGAGCTTTCAGGGAGGGAACTTGCCGATGAGGAGATCGCCGAGATACCTGTTCTTATTCACGGAATAAATGATATAGAGCGCATAGGTGACCACGCGGAGAATATAATAGACCTTGCTGAAAGGATAGAAGGGCGCCGGCAGGAGTTCTCGGAACAGGCCGGAGAAGAACTGAATGAGATATGGGAAAAGATACTCTGTATGCTTGATACAACAATCTCGGCGTTGAGCGATGGGTCGTCCGGGAAAGCCGCCCGGGTACTTGAGATGGAAGAAGAGGTTAACAGGCTGCAGAAAGAGATAAAGGAAAATCATATTAAGAGACTCAACTCCGGGGTATGCGATACGGATACAGGCATAGTTTTTGTTTCCCTTATAGATAACCTTGAGAAGATAGGGGATCACCTGGCAAATATCGCAGAAGGCATTGAGAACCGTATGCGCTGGAGGTTTGAAAAAAACAGGAGATGAGTAATCTTTATTATAATCCCCCGGGTTGTTGACACCTACCGGTAAAAGGTATAAAATTATCTGACAAATTCCTTATGGAGAAGATTAAAACAATAAGGGGCGTCCGGGATATATGTTATCCCCGGTCGTCGGTATGGGATAAGATAGAAAAGATTTGTTCTTCTGTTTTAGAAGGGTACGCCTACAGGAGGATACATATCCCCGTTATAGAGTTCACCTCCCTTTTTTCCCGGAGTATCGGGGAAGAGACCGATATAGTCTCCAAGGAGATGTACGCTTTCAAGGACAGGAAGGGGAGGGATATAGCTCTCAGACCCGAGGGTACGGCCGGGGTCGTCAGGGCGGTTATTGAGAATAACCTTCTCCAGGGAAGTTCAAGGGAGAAACTTTACTACTCCGGGCCGATGTTCAGGTACGAGAGGCCCCAGGAGGGGCGGTACAGGCAGTTCTATCAGATAGGGTGCGAGGTTTTCGGGTCGCGTCAGCCTGAGACGGACGCGGAGACGGCCGCTGCCGCCCTTGAGATAGCCCGGAAATGCGGGGCCGGAGGGCTGGACCTCAGGGTAAACAGCGTGGGGTGCGATGAGTGCCGTCCGCCTTACAGGCGGAAAGTGGCGGATTTTCTTGCGGAAAACTCCGGTGAGCTCTGTGAGGACTGTATGCGGAGGAAAGATACAAATACTCTCAGGGTCCTTGACTGTAAGAAGAATAAATGCCGCAGTGTTTTTAAGAACATTCCCGTATTAAAGGAGAGCCTCTGCAGCCCGTGCGCGGAGTACTACTCGGATTACAGGAGTCTGCTTGAAGCCCTCGGCTGCTCATTCACCGAAGATACCGGACTTGTCAGGGGGCTTGACTATTACACGGGTCCTGTATTTGAATTGGAAGCTGATAAAGGCGGGGTCATAGCGGCCGGGGGAAGGTACGACGGGCTTGTAAAGAAGCTGGGCGGCCCGGATATCCCGGCCTGCGGGTGGGCTTTCGGCCTGGAGCGCCTGGAGTCGGCCTCGGATATAACCGCTTCAAGGCTCCCGGCGGTATACATTATGCTTATGCCCGGGGGGGATGCCGGCCTCTGCCGCTCGGCGGCGGCCGCGCTAAGGAAGTCGGGGGTCTCCGTGGAGGAGAATTACGAGGATATATCTCCCGGAAAGAAACTCAAGGACGCCGACAGAAAAGGGGCCGGCTGGGCCCTTTTCGTGGGTGAAGAGGAAACGGTTAAAGGGTTCTACAGCCTTAAGAACCTGATGACGGGAGAGCAGAGAAAGGTCCCCGGGGATGAGCTTGAGAAGGTTTCCCGGGAGTTTGCCTGCGAGTAAGGGAAAGAGAGTAAAAGGATGCTTAAACCCACTGTCGGGTGCGGAAAACTCAGGGGCGGAAACGCGGGGGAAGAAGTTATTCTTGCCGGATGGGTCTCCAGCTGGAGAGACCACGGCGGTGTTGTATTCATAGACCTTCGCGACAGCGGAGGGGTTACGCAGGTTGTATTCGGAAGGTCCTCCTCCCCGGAGGATCCCGGGCAGGGGGAACTCCTTAAGAGGTCCCATTCTCTCCGTAACGAGTATGTGATAGCGGTAAGGGGAAGGGTGGAACGCAGGCCGGAAGGGACCGAGAACAGTAAGATACCTACCGGGGAGATAGAGGTGCTTGTACAGGAGTTAGAGGTGCTTAATACCTGCGCCGAGCTTCCCTTTGACCTTAAGAACCCCGGGGCGGTGGGGGAGGAGACGCTCCTTAAGTACAGGTACCTTGAGATGCGGACCGGAAAGTTAAGGGAAAACCTCATCTTCAAGCACCGCCTTTTCCAGGAGACAAGGAATTTTTTCTCCGGGAAGGGGTTCTGCGAGATAGAGACGCCGTTTCTTACAAAATCCACCCCGGAGGGAGCGCGGGATTTTCTTGTTCCATCCAGGATAAACCCTGGGAGTTTCTACGCTCTTCCGCAGTCCCCCCAGCTATTCAAGCAGATACTTATGGTTGGGGGTATGATGAGGTACTTCCAGATAGTAAAATGTTTCCGTGACGAGGATCTCCGGCAGGACCGCCAGCCGGAGTTTACCCAGCTTGACCTGGAGATGTCTTTCATAGACGAGACAGATATAAAAAATATCCTTGAAGAGTATATGGGCGTCCTCTTTGAGCGGCTCCTCGGGGTAGAGTTGAAGCGCCCTTTCAGGTCCCTTGGATACAGCGAGTCTATGCTGAGGTTCGGCACGGATAAGCCCGATCTGCGGAACCCTCTGGAGATCAGGGATATAACTGAGATAGCTTCAAGAAGTTCATTTAAGGTATTTAAATCCGCGGCTGAGACAGGGGTTGTCCGGGGTGTGAAGGTTCCGGGCGCAGATAAGGTTTCTCTCTCCGATATAGACAGGCTTACGGGCGAGGTCGCCGAGCTGGGGGCAAAGGGGCTTGCCTGGATGAGGCATAAAGATGAGGGGCTCCACTCGCAGATAACCAAGTTCTTCTCCCCTGAGATACTGGATGAGATCCGGGAGACTTTTGAGACATCCCCGGGAGACCTTATCTTTTTTATAGCCGACTCCACGGATACAGCCTGCCGGTGTCTTTCGTATCTCAGGGATAAATTATACCGTCCCGATCCGGGGAAATTTGAAATTTTGTGGGTTGAGGATTATCCTCTCTTTGAGAAGGATGACGAAGGGGGGTGGAAGCCTCTTCATCATCCTTTTACGGCTCCCTGCCCGGAAGATATCCGGCTTCTTGACTCCGAACCGGGAAAGGTCAGAAGCAGGGCCTATGACCTTGTGCTTAACGGGTCTGAGATAGGGGGAGGGAGTATACGTATACACTCGGGGGAGCTGCAGAGCAGGATTTTTAATATAATAGGGATAACCCCGGAAGAGGCTGAGTCCAGGTTCGGGTTTCTTTTAAAGGCCCTTAAGTACGGGGCTCCACCTCACGGCGGGTTTGCTTTCGGGGTGGACCGTATGACGGCGGGGATGATGAACTTAAGTTCGATACGGGATGTTATCCCGTTTCCCAAGACGCAGAAAGCGCACTCGCCTCTTACGGAGGCACCGTCTCCGGTGGACAGGAGACAGGTTTATGATTTAGGACTTGAAGTGAGAGTTCCGGAAAAACCGGAAAAAGGAGTTTGAATATGAATAAGTTTAAAGCGGTTATCTTTGTCGCGGCCGTAGGCATACTGGCTTCGGGATGTCCCAAGAGGGCCCCTGTTCCGGAAGCCGAAATCGGACGCCTTGAAGCTGAAAGGGCTATAGTGATAGCCCAGGCCGAGATAAACGAGGCCTCTGAACTTGGGGCTGACGTTTCTGAACCGGAGGGTCTGCTTGAGCAGGCGCGGGAGAACTTTGAGAGAGAAAGGTACAGACGGGCTTACGATGAGGCTATCCGGGCCGGAGATATGGCCAGGCGAATGAAAGATGAGCTCCTGGCAGAGGTGAGGAGCCGGGAGGATTCCGCCGCGGCGATTGAAAGGGCGGAGAACCTTATCGGGGAGGCCCGGGATCTGGGAGGGGATGTCTCGGAACCTTCCGAGTATCTTGAGCGGGCAAAGGAGCTCCATCAGGCCGAAGATTTTACAGCAGCCGTTGGAGAAGCCGATACCGCCGCGAATCTGGCCACGGCTCTCATAGCCTCACTCAGGGCCGAGAGGTACACCGTAGGCACCTGGGAGGCCGACCGCGACTGTCTCTGGAATATAGCCGGAAGAAGAAGGATATACAACGACCCCTGGAAGTGGAAGAGGATATACCAGGCCAACCGGGATAAGATAACCGACCCGGACCTCATATTCCCCGGGCAGGAGCTGGTTATACCCAGGGACTGAGGCGAGAGAGTATCAGGAAATTTCTTTTACAAGGCCGTTCCGCGGAGTATTTGAGTTACAGGCGCTCCTGCGCCGGGAGTTATATTTTCCGTGACTCCCGATAAAGGTCTTTTTAAGAAAAAAATCCATATTCCGTCCATAAAGAAGGCCCTGGCGGCTTTCGGGCAGTTTGACTCAAACCTCAGAAGGCTTGAGAAAAACAACAAGGTCCGGATACAGGCGCGGGGAAATACCGCTACGGTTACGGGAAGCCGAAGCGGGGTAGAGGAGACCGTCAGGGAACTGGAGAGGCTCAGCCGGGAGGGAGATACCGGTCCCGGGGAATCCCCCGCGGCTCCGGGAGAGTTTCTCAGGACCCCCACGGGGAAACCCATAAAACCTCTCAGCCCAAGGCAGAAGGATTACGTAAGGTTTATGGAAGAGAAGGACCTTACGGTAGCGATAGGTCCCGCAGGGACGGGGAAGACCTTCCTGGCCTGCGCCGAAGCCGTAAAGATGCTAAGAAGGCGGGAGATAGAAAGGGTCATACTTACAAGGCCCATCGTGGAGGCGGGAGAAAGGCTCGGGTACCTTCCCGGGGATCTTCAGGAGAAGATAAACCCGTACCTCAGGCCACTTTATGACGCATTTTACACGCTTATGGGTCCTGAACGGTTCCATAAGTATGCCAGGGACGATATCATAGAACTCGTTCCTCTGGCCTATATGCGGGGGCGGACCCTGGACGACGCGATGATCATACTGGATGAGGCCCAGAACACCTCATCCGGTCAGATGCAGATGTTCCTGACCCGGATAGGGTTCAACTCCAAGGCGGTCATAACGGGTGATGTTACCCAGATAGACCTGGAGCAGAGGCAGGTAAGCGGCCTTGTGGAGATCCAGGAGATATTAAAAGGGTTAGACGGGGTAGAGTTTGTTTATTTTAACAGGGAAGACGTGGTGCGCCACCAGCTGGTGAAAAGGATTGTAGATGCCTATAATAAGTTTAAGAAAAATAAAGCCTCCGCGAAAAAATAGCCTTATAACCTGGCTTGCCGTTCTTCTGGGGGGAGCGACACTGCTTACTATGCTCTCGTATCACGGGTTCACCCTGAAGACCGCGGCCGGCGTTCTGATTTTTATAGGGAGCGTCTTTTTACTGGTTTATTTTTTTCTCAGGACATTTCACCCGCGTGTATTAAGTGAGCCGGTAAAGATACTGGCGGTGGAATCAGTCGTCCTTATGATGCTACTTATAGGTATACTCATAGAGAATACGCCCGGGATACCGTCTTATTTTCTCCCGGCCGGGGGCGCGGGTATACTTCTTACGGTTCTTATCTCGCCGGTTATGGCGGGGATAGGCATATTTGTCACCGCCATATTCGCCGGAACTCTGGGCGGGCTTTCCCTGAGTAGTTTTTACGTTGCCGCCGCGGGCGGTATGGCCGCGGTTTTCTCCTCTCTTAACGTAAGGAACAGGAACGATCTCAATAAAAGCGGGCTTTACATACTTACCGCAAATATAATGACCGTTTCCGCCCTGGATATGATAGGGGGGCAGTCCCTGGTCCCGGTAGGGGTAAACGTAGCCTGGGGCGCGGGTAACGCCCTGATATCGGTTGTCATAGCAAGCGGGCTTCTTCCCATAATGGAGAACCTTTTCGGGATAACCACTAATATAAGGCTTCTTGAATTAGGAGATTTTAATCAGCCCCTTCTTAAGCGCCTGATGCTGGAGGCGCCGGGAAGTTACCACCACTCGCTTATGGTGGGAAACCTGGCTGAGAACGCCTGCGAGCGTATAGAAGCCAACGCTCTTCTTGCCAGGGTCGGGGCCTATTACCACGATATAGGGAAACTTAAGAACCCTCAGTATTTTGTGGAGAACCAGCTGCATATGAAAGACAGTCATAAGAACCTTAAACCCAATATCAGCGCCCTGATACTAAAGCGGCATGTCAAGGACGGACTGGCCCTGGCCGAGGAATACAAGATAGACCGGGTTGTAAGGGATATGGTTGCCGAGCATCACGGGAAGACCCTTATAGAGTATTTCTACAAGAAGGTTACGGAAGAGGATCTCGGGGAGGATGTTCTTGATGAGAAGGAATACCGGTACCCGGGTCCCCGCCCCAAGTCCAAGGAGTCGGGTGTACTGATGCTGGCCGACTCGGCGGAGGCTGCCTGCCGTGCTCTGGCCGAACCCACATACTCCAGGATATCTGCGGTTGTGACAAAAGTCATAAACAATAAGTTCATAGACGGACAGCTGAATAACTGCGACCTGACCCTTGCCAGCCTTGAGGTTATACAGGAGAGTTTTATAAACACGCTGGCCGCCATCTATCACTCAAGAATTGAGTACCCGGAAGATAAAGAGGAAAACAGTTAAGGGCCCGCAGGTAAACTACGCCGGCGACGGGACGCTTATCTCCCGGGATAAGGTCAGGAGGCTGGCCCTGTTCGTCTATAATAACTTCTGGAAACACAGCTCGCCTCTTCCCGGGGATTTCATCCTTGAGATAAACCTGATGAGCTCAGGAGAGGTGCGAAAATTAAACCGGAAATACCTGGACCGGGACAGGGAGACGGATGTGATCGCCTTTTCTTTCCTTGAAGGGGACGGGTTCTGCGAGGACCCCCCGGTTCTGGGCCAGATAGTTATTTCCACCGGCGCCGTCAGTGATCAGGCCGAAGCTTTCGGACATTCCCGGAGAAAAGAACTGCGACTTCTGATAATACACGGACTGCTTCATATAGCGGGATGGAGCGAGGGGGAGGAGATAGAGATTTGTCAGCAGGAGATACTGAAAAAGACAGACCGAATATAATACGGAGTTTTGATTTTGCTCTAAAGGGGCTGGTATACGCCCTCAGGACGGAGAGGAATATGCGTATACACGTCATATCGGCTGTCCTTGTCCTTATACTCTCGCTTTTCCTGCGCCTCACCAGGCTTGAGCTTGCCGTGCTGATACTGGTTATAGCCCTGGTGCTGATAACGGAGATTCTAAATACGGCCAGCGAGCTTCTCGTGAATATGGTAACCGAAGAACATCACCCAATAGCCAAGATAATTAAGGATCTTTCCGCGGGCTCGGTCCTTTTTGCCTCAATCTGCGCGGTGCTTACAGGTTACCTTCTCTTCATAAGGAAGGAGACGCTCGAGCTTCTGGGGCGCTCCCTTGTAATTGAAAGGATAGCCGAGTATCCGCCGCACGTTGCCGCGGCTGTGATATTCCTGGTTATTTTTATCTCCGTTGCGATTAAGACCCTGAAGGAAAAACGCCCCGCTATTGAAGGGGGAATGCCCAGTATACATACCGCGGTAGCCTTTGCCCTGGCCTCTATGGTTTTCATAGCCTCCGCCAGCGTATATGTATTCATACTTGCCCTGGCCCTGGCCGCGATGGTGGCCCAGGCCCGTATCTCCGCCGGGATACATACGCTCTGGGAGGTTATAGCCGGCGCGCTGATCGGCACGGCCCTGACCGCCCTGATATTCCAGCTTGCGGTCTGAGTTATGATATACCTGACTCTTTTTATCCTCCTTATTTTCTCGTCATTTTTCTCTTCGCTTGAGACGGGGCTTCTTGCCCTGGGAGAGGTAAAGATAAGGGACTGGTCGGCTGCCGGAATGAAGGGGCTTGATGAGTGGCTCAGAAACCCGGCCGCGGTCATAACCGGGATACTTATAGGAAACAACCTCGTCAATATTATATTTTCCTCGCTCTTTACCATAATGGTATTCAGGATGGCCGCGGTCCCTCCCCGTATGGTAGAGAGCGTCTCGATACTTCTTTCTTCGGCTTTCCTTCTTACCCTGGGGGAGATCATACCCAAGAACTTTGCCAACTCGCACCCTGACAGGATAGTAAGGACTTCGTTCCCTCTTTTCAGGGAGTTCTACAGGGCTGCCGGTCCTGTTGCGGATTTTCTCAACAGGGTTTCATTTGCCCTGGTCGGAGGGCTTAAGAAAATTAGGGAACGCCCGGTTTCCAGGAAAGAGCTCCACCTGGCCCTGGAGGAGATAGAGCAGAGCAGTCTCCTTGACAGGGAAAATTCCCGTATGCTTTCAAGGGTTCTCTCTCTTGCCAAGAAATCTGTCGGGGATATAATGGTCAGGAGAAAGGATGTATATGCGGTTGACCTTGAGTGGGATTACGAAAAGATAATAAGGAAGCTGCGCGAAAGCCGGTTCTCCCGCATACCCGCCTACAGGGGACGTCTGGATAATTTTGCCGGATTTATATATATAAAAGATGTGATAGGAGAGCTCAACAGGAGCGGGAAAATTGATTGCGAGAGTATAATGCGGAAAGCTTATGTGACTTACCCCGGCAGAAACTGCCATTTCCTTTTCCAGGATATGAGGAGAAGAAGGAAGCACTGCGCGGTTGTAAAGAACGGCACCCGGGTAACGGGGGTAGTTTCTATAGAAGATATAATTGAAGAGATAGTTGGAGAGATATACGATGAATACGATGAATACGATGACAGGAATGCTGCTCTTTAGATCTGTAATACTTCTTATTCTGCTTCTTTTCACCATGTTCTTTACCGCGGCGGAGACATCGCTTACTGTTCTGCGCCGCTCCCAGATAAAGAGACTTATAAGGGATAAAGGGGTCATGGGCCTTAAAGCCTGGCTGAAGAACCCCAGCCGCCTTCTTACTACCACGCTCGTAGGCACGGCGGTATGCGTGATAGGGGTCTCGGTCATAGGAACTACTATGGCTCTTGAGATAAGCGCAAGGACAGCTGTTTCCGAAGCGGCAGCTACTTCCGTGAGCACCGTGATAATACTCATAGTGGTGCTTGTCTTTGCCGAGATAGTTCCCAAGGCCCTGGGCAGAAGAAACGCGCAGAAGGTCTCGGCCTTAATAATCCAGCCTCTCCGGGTGATTAATTTTATCTTTGCGCCCGTAGTCAGCCTCTTTACCGCAATGAGCAGCCTTGTGATAAAACTGACGGGGGGCAGATCCCTTAAGGAACAGCCTCTTTTTGCTTTTGAGGAGATAAAGGGGCTGATAGAGATGGGAGTGGAGGAAGGGGTTATAGCAAGCGCCGAAAAACGGATGATGTCACAGATAATGGAGTTCGGCGAGACGGTTGTCAGGGAAGTTATGGTTCCCAGGATAAATATGAAGATGCTTGATATTGATACCGACCCTTCAGAACTGGTGAGAAAAGCCATAGAACTGAGGCATTCCCGTATACCCGTATACAGGGAAAGTAAAGACAGTATAGCGGGGATACTGTATGTGAAGGACCTGCTTCCGTACCTAACGGAGGGGCGCGAGATAGATATAGAGAAGATACTAAGGAAACCCTATTTCATCCCTGAACTTAAAAAGATCGGCGACCTGCTGAAGGAGTTCAGGCAGGGGAGGGAGCATATAGCCGTGACGGTGGACGAGTACGGGGTGCCGGTGGGGCTTGTTACAATAGAGGATATAGTAGAAGAGATTACCGGTGAGATATTTGACGAATATGATATCCGCAAAGAGAGGATACAGAAGATTTCAGATAATAAGTGGGAGATAAACGCGGTTGAGGACCTTGACAAGATAAACGATGTCATAGGGGCGGAACTCCCGGAGGACCAGTACGACTCCCTCGGGGGCCTTATAACCGGGGAACTGGGCCGGGTTCCGGCTGAGGGGGAGGAGTTTGAATACTCCTCCTGCAGTATGAAGGTTGTAAAAGCCTCTCCAACAAGGGTCCTCAAGGTAATCCTGGAGTTCTCCGGACCGGGACCCCGGGGGGATTTTTCCGGGAAATAAAGGGTAATCCATGAAAAAAATTCTTATAGCCGAAGATTCAGCCCAGGTAAGGGAAACGCTTAAATCCGTTGTGGAGATGTGGGGGTACGAGGCGGATACTGCTTCCGACGGAAGCGAGGCGCTGCGTAAAATGGAGGACTCACCCCCGGATCTTGTGATAATAGATATAATGATGCCCGTCCTTCACGGGCTGAACCTGCTTCAGAAGATAAAAGCCGGGGAGAAAACCAGTAATATAAAGGTCGTTATCTACACCGGCAAGGATTTTGAATCGGAAAAGGCAAAGGCCCTGGAGCTGGGAGCTGACGCTTACGTAACTAAAGCCGAAAACATTGAGATATTAAAAAGCAGAATAAAGAACCTCCTTGAGGGTGAGGATACATCTTTTAATATTGAGATTTTCGGGGCCAGGGGTTCCATCCCCGCTCCCGGAAAAAATTATGAGAAGTACGGCGGGAATACTTCCTGCGTAAAGCTGAAAGCCGGGGAAAGCCTTTTTATCCTTGACGCCGGAACCGGTATCAGGGAGCTTGGAAGAACTCTCAGCGGGACCGGGGAAAAGGTCAGCGCCTTTCTTTTATTTACCCATACCCACTGGGACCATATCCAGGGGTTCCCCTTCTTTGCCCCGGCCTATGACCCCGGAAACGAGTTCATAGTATACGGGCCCAGGTCCATGGACAGGTCGCTGGAGGATACTTTCAAACTCCAGTTTGACCCCAATTATTTTCCTGTCTCCGTAAGCGATCTATCCTCCAGGATAAGGTTCCGAGACCTTACGGAAGAGAGTTTCTCCTGCGGACCGGTCGATATAAGCACCGTATACCTGAACCATCCGGGTATGACCCTGGGGTACGCGTTCAAAAGATCCGGAAGAAAGATATGCTATATAACAGATAATGAGCTTACCGGAGAGGCAGGGGCGGAATCCGTTGACGGAGCCGGCCGTCTCTCCGAGTTCATCTCCGGATCCGACCTCTGTATAATGGATGCCCAGTACACCGACCTGGAGTACCCGGAAAAAAGGGGTTGGGGGCACAGCCCGATAGGAAGGGTTCTGAGCCTAGCTGAAGGAGCCGGTGTTTCCCGCCTTATTCTTTTCCACCACGATCCGGACCATACTGACGAGGATATGGACTTAATACTTGACTCTGCCAGGGAGAGGAGCGGGATAAGTGTTGACGCGGCCAGGGAGGGGGATTCACTGGATATATGAATCATATAAGGGCCGAGGGTATAGTGATACGCAGCTATGACTACGGCGAAGGGCACAGGATAGTCCTCATATATACCAAAGATATGGGGAAAATAAGGGCCTCGGCCCGGGGGTCAAGAAAAATCAGGTCAAAATTCGCCTCTTTTCTGGAACCTCTGACCGGTAACCGGTTTATGCTCTACCGTCGCGGAGATAACCCGGTTTACACCCTTACCGGTGTGGAGGTTTTCAACCCCTACTCGGCGCTCCGGGAGGATATGCGGCGTTTCGGATACGGGTCTCTGATGCTGGAAATAGTGGATATCCTCTGTTGCGATGAAGACCCCGATATAGAACTTTATTTTCTTCTCCTTGAGGCGCTTACGGACCTTGAGACCGGTCCTTCCGCCTCTACCGCCTGGCTTTTTCTTTTCAGGGCATTGAAACTTGCCGGGTACAGGCTGAATATGTTCCGTTGCTGCGAGTGCGGCGTAAAACCACCGGGTGGGGCTGTTTTCTCCCCGCCTGCGGGGGGAATCATATGCTCATCCTGCTCCCCTCAGGAACCTTTCTGGAGCGTCTCAGAAGAGACGCTGGCGGATATAAAAAACCTTGGACCCGGGGCTGAGCTGAAGTCCGGTTCGGAAAAGGCGATTGGCAATATCATAACAAAATATATAAAATACCAGCTTGACAGGGAGATCCGTTCAACCGGGTTTCTGGAGATTTTCAAGGACAATGTACTTTCAGGAACTGATAGAGACACTAAACAGCTACTGGGCAGGTAAGGGTTGTCTCATAGCCCAGCCCTACGATATAGAGAAGGGGGCGGGAACCTTCAACCCGTCAACCTTTTTTCACGTTCTGGGGCGCCGCCCCGTAAACGTTGCTTTTGTTGAGCCCGTTAGAAGGCCCACTGACGGGCGCTACGGCGATAACCCCAACCGGCTTCAGCACTACTACCAGTACCAGGTTATCCTGAAACCTTCCCCGGCGGATGTCCAGGGTCTTTACCGGGCTTCCCTAAAGAGGATAGGAATTGATATAAAACATCACGACCTTCGTCTTGTAAAGGACGACTGGAAATCCCCCACACTGGCAGCATGGGGGCTCGGCTGGGAGGTATGGCTTGACGGGCTGGAGATAACCCAGTTTACCTATTTTCAGCAGATGGGAGGGGTCGATCTGCCCGACGCCCCGGCCGAGCTTACCTACGGGCTTGAACGTATAGCAATGTTCCTTCAGGGGGTCGAGAGTGTCTTTGATATAGAGTGGAACGGTGATTATACATACGGGGATATACACCTGGATGACGAGAGAGAGTTCTCCAGGTACAATTTTGAAGAGGTGGACCCGGAATTTCAGAAAACCGTATTCAGCCACTGCGAAAAGAAATGCCTGAACCTTATAGAGAAAGGGATGGTCCGACCGGCCTATGATTTTGTCCTAAAGGCCTCCCACGCTTTCAACCTGCTTGACGCCAGGGGGGTCATAAGCGTCTCCGAGAGAAACAGGTACATAGAAAGGGTCAGGAAAATGGCCAACGCGACAGCCGTGGCTTTTTCGGGAGAAAAGGATGAGTAAGTATCCTCTTCTTATCGAGGCGGGATGCGAAGACCTTCCCCCGGCGGATGTGGCAACTATAAGGGAGACGGGTCTGCAGCTCTTTAAGGAGATACTTTCCCGGTACAGGGTCAATTGTTATTCAGCTGAACTTTTCACGACCCCCAGGAGAATAGCGGTCCGGGGTTTGGTTGATTTTGCCCAGTCCCCTGAGAAGAAAGAGGTCAAGGGCCCCCCTTATGATATAGCCGTAAAGGACGGAACCCCGACCCGGGCCGGAGTAGGGTTCGCGGACAAGATGGGGGTCGGGTTTGACAAGCTGGCTGTAAAAGAGACTCCCCGCGGAAAATATATGCACTTCACCCTTGAGGAAAAAGGGCGCCCGGTAAGGGAGCTGCTGGGAGATATAACCTCGGAGTTTCTCACGGGTCTCGAGTTCCCCGTTATGATGAGCTGGCCCGGGTGCCCCTTCAGGTTTCCCCGCCCTATACGCTGGGTCCTTGCGGTAATGGGAAGTTCATCAGTAAAATTTGAACTTGGAAACCTTAAGACAGGTAAGAGTACCCGGGGGCATTACATTTTCGCGGATAAGAAAATAAAGATCAAATACCCGGGTGAGTACGAGAAGGTACTGAAACTGAATTACGTGATAGCCGACCCTGCCAAACGCCGGGAGGCCCTGAAGACCGCCGCCGCCCGCCCGCTTAAATATACAAGGGGGTACCCTGACTTGAAAGAGGAGCTTCTGGAGGAACTGGTCGGTTCCGTGGAGTTTCCCACAGGGATAAAGGGCTCCTTTCCGGAACAGTATCTCAACCTTCCCCGCGAGGTCATAGAGGCCTGTCTCGTATATCACCAGAGGTTCTTTCCCGTAACCGACAGGGACGGTAATATACTTAATAATTTTATAGGAATAAGGGACGGAATTTCCCAGGGGCTTGATGAGATAAGGGCCGGGTATGAAAAGGTGCTGGTGGCCCGCCTGAAGGATGCCGAGTTTTTCCTTGGGAAGGACAGGGAGAAACCCCTTGAATACTACGCTTCCCGGCTTGACGGAATAGAGTTTACCAGAGGTCTGGGAACACTTAAGGATAAGACCCGGCGGGTAAGTTCGCTCTGCCGGAAGCTCTGTTTGCTTGAATCCGTTCCTGAAGGCATGGCCCGGCCCGCCGCCCGGATAGCCGCCCTTGCCAAGGCCGACCTTACCACTCTTATGGTGGGAGAGTTTCCGGAACTTGAGGGAACGGTGGGAAAAATTTACGCCGGTATGGACGGTGAGCCGGAGGAGGTATCGGAGGGCATACAGCAGCATTACAGCCCCAGGACCGCCCGTGATCCCGTCCCGGATATAAACGCCGCTGCCGCAGTGGGTATATGCGACAGGCTGGATACTCTCTGCGGGAATATAGCAGTCGGAGTTACCGCCACGGGGTCCCAGGACCCGTTCGGGCTCAGGAGGGTCTGCAGGGGTATGCTGAGGATAGCTGTGGAGAAAGGATGGTCCGTTGATTTCGGGAACCTTGGGAAAACTTCACTGGGTAAATACGGGAGGGGAAAGTTTCCCTCGGATGCCCTGGAAAAAGTTACCCGGTTCATATCGGAGCAGGCAGTGCAGTACGCGGAAGAGAGGTTCCCGCATGATGTCGCAAGGTGCGCCGCCGCGGCCGGGACCCTTGATCCCTGTCTTCTCTTTGAAAGGGCCGGCGCCGTTGAGAAGATTAAGAACAGTCCGGGGTTTGATTCACTTATAGCGGCTTTCCGGAGAACGGGGAATATACTCCGTCAGGCGCGCGAAAAAAAGATGAAGATACCCTCCTCTCATAACCCTTCAAAACTCAGGGAAAAACCGGAAAAGGAACTTGGGCGTCTTTACGCCAGGGCTTCGGGAAAAGTAGATGAAAAGATAGAAAAGAGAGAGTATTACCAGGCCCTCAGAGAGCTTGCCTCTCTCCGGGAGGCGGTTGACAGTTTCTTTGACCAGGTGCTTGTAATGGACCCCGATGAGGGGCTGAGAAAAAACCGCCTCGCTCTTATAAACGACATATCCCGCCTCTTTGCTCCTGTAGGGGATATATCCCTTCTGGAGCTGAAACTGTAGGCGTGGGATTCCGGACCGCCCTGAAGGTCCAGCCTTCGGCCTCCTCCAGGCGTATAAGGTTCATTTCAGATAAAACCGTTAAGGTTTACCTTAACTCTCCTCCCGAAAAAGGCAGGGCCAACAGGGAACTGGTGAAGTACCTCTCCGGGGTACTGGGGGTAGCAAAATCTTCAGTAAGGATAGTATCAGGGAGAACGGGGAAAACAAAGACCCTGAGGATAGAGGGTATCTCTGAGAAGGATTTCCTGAGTAAGATAAACCGTGCTGTTGACAGAACCTGAAAAATTGTTAAATTAGTTGAAGTCTTGCCGGAAAAGGTAATCAGAAATAAGGAGTAGAAATGGCTAAGAAGAAAAAACACGTTTATTTTTTCGCTAAAGGAAACACGGAAGGTTCAGCGAAGATGAAGGAGCTTCTGGGTGGTAAGGGGGCTAACCTGGCGGAGATGACCAGTATAGGGCTTCCGGTTCCTCCTGGGTTCACTATATCCACGGAGACCTGCGCCGAGTTTTACAGCGCGGGCAGGAAATGGCCCCAGGGGCTGGAGAAAGAGGTTGACGAGGCCATAGCAAAACTTGAGACAGCCACCGGCAAGAGTTTCGGCTCGGGAGATAACCCGCTTCTGGTATCTGTGCGCTCCGGGGCAGCCGTATCAATGCCGGGTATGATGGATACAGTCCTTAACCTGGGCCTTAACGAGAAGACCCTTGAATCTCTCATTAAGAAAACCGATAACCCTCGCCTGGGATGGGATGCCTACAGGCGGTTCATACAGATGTTCGGTGACGTTGTTATGGGAATGTCCAATCACGATTTTGAAGAGGTTCTCGAGTCTGTAAAGAAAAAGGCCGGCGCGGAACTGGATACCCAGCTATCTGTTGAGGATCTGCAGGAAGTTGTAAAGAAATACAAGGCGCTTTACAAAAAACATACAAAACAGAACTTCCCCACAAACCCGAAGACCCAGCTGAAAAAATCCATTGACGCCGTATTTAACTCCTGGAATAACCCCCGGGCCTTAAAGTACAGGCAGATCAACGATATCAAGGGCCTTATCGGAACAGCTGTTAACGTCCAGACAATGGTCTTTGGAAATATGGGTCCGACCTCCGGCACGGGGGTCTGTTTTACACGTAACCCCTCCACGGGCGAGAACAAGTTCTACGGTGAGTTCCTTATGAACGCCCAGGGCGAGGACGTCGTAGCCGGGATACGCACCCCGGAACCCATAAAAGATCTCTCAAAAGAGATGCCCGCGGCCTACAAGGAGCTTGTGCAGATCAGGGAAAAACTTGAAAAACATTATAAGGATATGCAGGACCTGGAGTTCACCATAGAGGAAGAGAAACTCTACATACTCCAGACCCGTACGGGTAAACGCACCGCTCACGCTGCCGTAAAGATGGCGGTGGATATGCTGAAGGAGAAACTGATAAACGAGAAGACAGCGGTTATGAGGGTAAAGCCCGACGATCTTGATCAGCTCCTTCACCCGATGTTTGATTCAGAGAGCGAGAAGAAGGCTAAGAAACTCGGGAAGGGCCTTCCGGCCTCACCGGGGGCCGCGACGGGCCAGGTGGTCTTTGACGCCGATACCGCCGAGGAATGGGCCGAAGACGGAAAGACCGTCATATTATGCCGGATAGAGACCAGCCCGGAGGATATAGGCGGGATGAACGCCGCAAAAGGAATACTTACCTCCCGGGGAGGTATGACATCCCACGCCGCGGTTGTGGCAAGGGGGATGGGTAAATGCTGCGTTGCCGGGGCCGGCGGGATCGTTATTGATTATAAGAAGAAATCATTCAAAGCCGGGGACGCCACCGTAAAGCAGGGCGACTGGATCAGCCTTAACGGCTCCAGCGGTGTAGTCTATGAAGGAAAAATAGATACCGTAAAGCCCAAGCTTCACGGAAACTTCGGCAAACTTATGAAGACAGCCGATAAGTTCCGCCGTCTGGGTGTTAGGACAAACGCCGATACCCCGAAAGACACAGCCGTTGCGGTGGAGTTCGGGGCCGAAGGCATAGGTCTTACCCGTACGGAGCATATGTTCTTTGAAGGCGACAGGATCATCAGTTTCAGGAAACTCATCCTGGTCGCTGATACGGTAAAAGATCTCAGGGCAAGGATTGCGGAAACGGATGATAAAAAAGAGAAAGCCGCTCTTGAGAAGAAACTCGAGGAGCCCCTGAAGCAGTACAATGAGGCGCTGAAGGAGCTTCTTCCCCTGCAGAGGAAGGATTTTGAAGGTATCTTCAAGGAGCTTAAAGGGCGCCCCTGCACTATAAGGCTGCTGGACCCGCCTCTTCACGAGTTCCTTCCCCAGGACAGTAAAGGCCAGAAGGAAATGGCCCGGATAATGGGTGTTAAGGAGTCGGTGATAAAGGCCAAGGTTGAACAGCTCCACGAGTTCAACCCGATGCTGGGGCACCGCGGATGCCGCCTGGGACTTACATATCCGGAGATATCGGCTATGCAGATAAGGGCCATAATGGAGGCCGCGGCCAACGTCAAGAAAAAAGGGATACGGGTCAAACCCGAGATAATGATACCGCTTATAGGCCACGTTGAAGAGCTAAGGATAGCAAGAGAGCAGGCCGAAGAGGTAATTGCGGAAGTCTTAAAGAGGAGAAAGCTCAAGAAAAACTCCATACCCTACCTTATAGGGACTATGATAGAGATTCCCAGGGCGGCTGTCACCTCTGACCAGGTGGCTGAGGAAGCCGATTTCTTCTCATTCGGAACAAACGACCTGACCCAGATGGGGTGCGGGTTCTCCCGGGATGACGCCGGGAAGTTCCTCGGGGAGTACGTTGAGATGGGAATCTACGAGAAGGATCCTTTCATGGTCCTTGACCAGGACGGTGTGGGTCGCCTTGTGGAGACTTCCTGTAAACTTGGGAGGAAAACAAAGAAAGATATCAAGCTCGGCATATGCGGAGAGCACGGGGGAGAGCCCTCATCGGTAGCCTTCTGCCATCGCACCGGTCTTGACTATGTCTCCTGTTCCCCCTACAGGGTCCCGATAGCGAGGCTTGCCGCCGCTCAGGCCGCTATATCAAAATAGTTTAAACCGGCGGAGTATAAAAACAGAGAACCTGCGGGTACCGGAATCTCCGGGTCCCGCAGGTTTCTTTTTTCAGGGCTTATTCCGGTTTTAGAGACTGCTTCCGGAAGGAGATTCCAGCAGCTTCACTTCGGGGTTTTCCCCGGCAAAATGTTCGGCTGACCAGGTCTCGGAAAAAAGGATTACCCGCCGGCCGAGCGAGTCCCGGCCAATTGCCGCCCCGTATGGGATAGCCTCTTTTAACTCTTTTTTCGAAACCCCGGTCTCAACCCATCTCAGGCATTTCCAGGGCATCGTCTCAAGTTTTGATTCAGCCCCGTACTCCTCCCGGAGCCGGTACTGCAGAACTTCAAACTGAAGCGGGCCCACCGCCCCCAGAAGGGGAAGGGGATCCGGGTGGTCTGGAAGGGTGAAAGCCTGCACCAGGTCTTCGGCAAGGAAATGCTCTATCCCCTTACGGAAAGATTTGTAATTTGACGGCGCGGGGTTTCGGATGAAAGCAAAGTGCTCCGGGGCAAAACGCGGGATCTCATTGTAGATTATATCTCCTGAAGTGCTCAGGGTATCCCCCGCTTTGAAATCATCCCTGCTGACAAATCCTACTATATCCCCGGGGTAGGCTGTATTTAAGGTCTCCCTGCGGTTTCCGAAAAGGTTGTGCGAGTTTGAGAGCCGGATCTCCCTGCCCAGCCTCTGATGGCGCATTTTCATTTCCCGGTCGAATTTTCCGGAACAGACACGCATAAAAACCATCCTGTCCCGGTGCCGGGGGTTCATATTAGTCTGCACCTTGAATACAAAACCCGAGAACTCCGGGCTCTCTATGCTTACCGGCCCGTTTTGCGCTGAGCGCGGAGTAGGCGGAGTGGAGAAGTTAAGGAAATTTTTAAGCAGAAGTTCAACCCCGAAGTTATTCAGGGCGCTTCCGAAGAAAACAGGTGAGACTATCCCCGCCCGGACAAGTGACCGGTCAAAACTTCCGGCGACAGTATCCAGAAGCTCCACTTCCTCGCGGAGTTTTCCGTAAAGCTCCTCTCCAACGATCTCTTCTGCTCTGCTGTCTCTAAGGCTGTGCACCGAGACCGGTGCCCTGTACTGTCCGCTGGGTGTTCTTTTAAAGAGATGAATACTGTTCTCAAGCCTGTCATAGATACCCCTGAAATCTCGTCCTCCGCCTATAGGCCAGGTGACAGGGAAAGCCTGCAATCCGAGAATGTTCTCAAGCTGGTCAATAAGTCCCAGGGGATCCCTCGGGGGAAGGTCCATTTTATTTATAAACGTGAAAACAGGGATCCCCCGTCTGCCGCATATATGGAAAAGTTTGCGAGTCTGGGATTCTATGCCTTTCCCGGCGTCAATGACCATAACCGCGGCGTCAGTTGCCATAAGGACCCTGTAGGTGTCTTCCGAGAAATCCCTGTGCCCGGGGGTATCCAGGAGGTTGAGTTTGAACCCGTCATACTCAAACCGGAGAACAGTGGACGAGACAGAGATTCCCCGTTTCTTCTCAAGCTCCATCCAGTCTGATGCGGTATCCCGCTGGGCTTTTTTTGCCGTTACCGAGCCAGCCAGGGTTACGGCTCCCCCGTAAAGAAGGAGTTTCTCTGAAAGGGTGGTCTTCCCGGCATCGGGATGAGATATTATGGCAAAGGTCCGCCTCCGCCGAGCCTCTTTCAGTATCCCGGCACTTTGTGTATTTAAATCCGTTCTATTCATTATTTTCTTAAGTATCCGCCTGTTCTTATTCCGTAAATTTAAATTTATTGATATAACAGCTTCAGTGAAATCCGTAAATTATAAAAGCAGGGTTAATATGGTAGTTATAAGGGCGGAAAAATCAAGGGGCGGTATTAAGAGAGCCCTCAGCCTCTAAGTCTTTTTAATTCCTCAGAGCTAAGGTTGAGCTTTTTCATACAGTATTTTTTCTCTTTCCGCCATAACAGCCTGAGCCTGATAAGAGCCCTTACAGTTGCCATTGCGGTAAGGGCCTTTAATTTTGAGGTTTCTTTCCTCCGCACTTTCTCCGACCACCTGTCTTCCCAGGTGTAATAGGAATCCTTGAAAATGTCTATATAGGGCATAAATTTGGTTAAGGGACAGTTTGTAGTTTCCGTTCTCACTTTACCAGAAGGCGTCAGTTCAAGTTTTAAAACTTCTTTTTTAACTTTTTCCGGAGAACCCGGGTATCCGGTTATATGGTATGGGAAAATAACTCTGGGAAACTCTGCCCCGGGGAAATTCTTTGGGTTAAAGAAATAAGATTCTTCTGCCCTGTCAAAAATTGAATTATTAGAAGGGGTATCAGGCATAAACCCTTTCCCGGTTATTAGTTCTTCGGGCACCTCGTAATACCCCATAAATCTTTCTATAGGGGTCAGCGCTATAAAAACTGCCGGTATTCCGCGGTTTATCGCTTCCTTTATAAGCACGCTCCAGGTAAGGCATATGCAGTTCGTGCATATAAAAAACCGGGTAAATACACCCCGGGGCAGATTTTTCAGGGATTTTTCTATGATATCTTCGGCTACGGCTGGACTGACAATGATATGGTCAACTCCCAGTTTCTTAGCCGCATATTTTGAGTTTTCAAGGGCGGCCTGATTTATAAACCCGTTATCTATGGTCACCGCCAGGGGCCTGAGGCGCATCTCAACCAGCTGATGCAGCATATAAACGCTGTCCTTCCCCCCGCTTAACTCTAAGATACAGTTATAACTGTCCTCTCTTTTTCTCAGGCGTTCAATAAGCGCAAAAAAATCATTTCTCGCTTCTTCCGGGTTTGAAAAACCGGAGCTCATATTACCTGTTCTTGAGTTCCAGTTGCAGGCATATGCATTCGTATTGCAGTAATTGCATATCCCTTTCCGGTCTAACTTAACACCCGGGAAAGTATCCGGAAGTATACATTTTTTACATCTTGTGGACATTAAAAGTACTTAAAATTCCTTAACCATATTTTATAATCATTATTATAGGCTATTTAATATGGAAAATACAAGTGCTGCATGCGTTTTAGAGGTAAGAAAAATTTATAGCAGGTAATGGAAACATCAGGCGCAACCTGTAAAACCCCACTGGAATGTTATTTATGGGAGGTGAGTTAAGATAGTAACAGGTGTATGGTTTATGCTATAATACCTGTAAATTAAATAGGCGGAAACCTGACCCGGCCTGTGAAAACAGGAGGAGAAATCTTATGAGAAAAATATGGCCAGCCGGATTTTGTTTAATGCTCTTGACAGGGTGTGGGGTCTCAGGAGTAAATGGTTACAGAGAGGTTTTAACAGGCAAGGTTAATTCCTGTATGGAGTACGTGATAAACAGACAATGGGAGAGAGTTTCCGATATGATGGAATCTACCAGGACCCGTGAGCCCCTTTCCCGGCAGGATAGAATAGAGGCTTTTAAATTCCAGTTTGACAGGACGGATCACAGTATAGAAAGTTACGAGATCGCGGAT
>SLGR01000163.1 GCA_007136585.1 Candidatus Sumerlaeota bacterium
ATATATTTAATACCCCTTTTAATGACCGCCTCTCCGGCAAGGGCTTCCAGGAGAGATACAAAAAGTATGACCCTACGGGAATGTCTGGAAACGGCCCGGGAAAATAACAGGTCTCTTCTGGCGGCCAGGGAGAAGATAGAAGAGGCGAAAAAAGGGCTCCTTGAGACTGCCGGAAATTTTCTTCCCACGGTAAGCCTGGGGGGAACTTATACCCGTCTTGACGAGGAGCCACGCCCCCTCCCCGAACCCCTTATGCCGCCGGATGCCTACACCAGTTCTGACCGTTATAATATAACCGGGACGGTCCGGGTTCCGCTTTTTACCGGATTCAGAAACCGCGCCGCATACCGCAGCGCCTCCAAGGCTCTTAAAATAGCAGAAGAAAACTACCGAAAGCAGAAAAATGAGCTTGAATTCGAAATAACCCGGGCTTTCTACGGAGCCATCCTCGCTGAGAAACTGGTTGAATTAAACAGGGAGTCGCAGAAGCGCCTGGAAAAACTTATGGAGCAGACCCGGACCCTTTACGAAAACGGTCTGGCTTCCAGGCTGGACCTGCTCCGCTCGGAAGTGCAGTATTCCAATATGAAGCCGCAGATTATAGAAGCTGAAAACAACCTGCGGATGGCGCAAAGCTCCCTCTCCCTTCTAATCGGACGGGAGAATCTTCTCATTCTTCCGGAAGGAGGGCTTGAGGTTGAGAAAATAGACCCGGAACTCGGGGAGACTCTCAGAATTGCCCTTGAGAGACGCCCTGAGATAAATCTTATTTTGCTTCAAAAATCTGTAGCCGGAGAGAGTATCACCCTGGCCCGCTCGGCGGCCTATCCGCAAATAAACGCATCCTACAACCGGAGTTTTGAGCATCCCGACGGCATGCGGGACGAATGGGGAGACAGGTGGAATATAATGCTGAACGTCTCACTCCCTCTTTTCCGGGGTTTCTCTACATATTCCGATACTGAAAAAGCCCGTTCAAGACTTAGACAGCTTGAACATAACCTTGAGCAGCTTAAGGAGAGCATCCGTCTTGAAGTTGAGAACGCCTACTACGAACTTGTTAAGAGTGAAGAGACCATAGCGGCCCTTGAGAAGAACGTCGTCCAGGCCGGGGAGGCCTACAGCGTGGCCTCCAGGAGGTACAGCTCCGGCCTTCTGAGCAGCCTGGAGTTTATGGATACGGAGCTTGATTATATGCAGGCCCGGATAGGGCTCATACGGGCGCAGGCAGATTATATTACAGCTGCCGGCAGGCTCAGAATGTCCGCAGGAGGAGAGATAAACAAATGAGGAGAAAAAAACTGCTGATACTCGCCGCCCTGGCAGCTGCGGGTGCGGCTTATATGATTTTTTCGGTAGAGAGGGATAGCGCTCCGGAGAGAGAGGAGAGGCCCGAATCCCGCGGCGTGGCGGTAAGGGCTTCGCTCCCGGGAAAAGGTCTCCTACAGGTTACAAGGACCTTTACCGGGGAGGTATCGGGAACAGACCAGGCACGGATATACTCTGAAGCCCCCGGAAGGCTCCGGAGCTACCTTGTGACCGAGGGCGAGGATGTCAGAAAAGACCAGGTCATAGCCCTTGTTGACAGAGAAGTAACCGGCATAGATTTTGAGCAGCTCAGGGTCCGTTCTCCAATAGACGGGACTGTGACCAGGCTTTACCTGGGCCGGGGTGATACCGTAAACCAGCAGACCCCCCTTGCGGTGGCCGCGGAACTTGATACCGTGAAGGTCTCCTTCCATATCCCGGAGAAGGACCTTCGCTTTGTCTCAAGAGAGAGCCCCGCCTTCCTGCGGGTAAGCGCGCTTCCAGGCGAACGTTTTGAAGGAAAAGTAAGCCGTATAGCCCTCTCCCTTGAAAGGGGCAGCCGCAGCGCCTATGCCGAAGCCCGGTTTAAAAACCCCGGAAGGGCCCTTAAACCGGGGATGTTCGCGGAGCTGGAGGTCGTCTCCAGCGAGATACCCGATGCCATTACCATACCTGAAAACGCGGCCGTATGGGACCCGGTCGAGGAATGTTTCTGCGTCTTTGTAATTGAAGACGGCCGGGGCGTAAAAAGACCCGTTGAGATAGGGCACAGGCAGAACGATATCATACAGATAGAATCGGGAATATCCGCCACTGACAGGGTCATAGTTGAAGGCCAGGAGTTTCTGGAAGACTCCCAGCAGGTCCGCGAGATAGAGTAAGACCGGAGAGGAGCAGCTCCATTGAAGATATATGAACGCGCGGTAAGAAGAAAAGTCACCTTCATGATGGTTTTCACAGCCATTGTGGGGTTCGGGGTCGTCTCTCTCTTTCAGCTTCAGCCGGAGCTTCTCCCGGATATATCATTTCCGGCCGTAACGGTCCTCCAGACTTACTCCGGGGTAGGCCCGGAGGAGATGGAGTCCCTTATAACGCGGCGCATAGAACAGGCGGTCTCCAGCGTAAGCAGGGTTGAGAGCGTCTCCTCCTCCGTACAGGAAGGCCGGACCACAACAACAGTTGAGTTCCAGTGGGGGACCGATATGGAGGCCGCCGTAGCCGATATAAGGGAAGCTATGGACAGGGCCCAGCGCTTCCTGCCGGATGACGCCGACCCCCCGTTTATCTTTAAATTTGATTTCTCGGCGATGCCTATAATGATGATAGGTCTCAGCGGCCCATTTGACCGAGCGCGTATGAGGCAGCTCTCCGAGGATCTAGTTGAACCGCGCCTTGAGAGCGTTGACGGGGTGGCGGCTGTAAGCACCGGGGGCGGACAGGAAAGGGAGATACGGGTCGAGCTCGACAGGAACAGGCTTGAATCTCTCAAAATGCCCGTTACAAGCGTAATCGGAGCCATATCGGCTGATAATATCAACCTTCCCGGAGGAAGCGTAAAAACCGCCCGGCGGGAGTACCTCTTAAGGACCTCTAACGAGTTCAGAAACCTGAGGGATATTGAGAACGTAACCATAACTTCCCGGGACGGGGTCCCCGTGACGGTAAGGGATATCGCCGAGGTCCGGGACACCTTTATGGACCGCACAAATGAGATGACCATAAACGGCGAACCCGGGGTGATGGTGGTTATCCAGCAGCGCTCCGGGGCAAATACCGTTGAAACCTCCAGAAACGTGAGGACGGCACTGGAAGATATAAGAAGAGAGCTCCCTTCCGGGGTGGAGTTCCTGGTACTTATGGACAGCGCGGAGTTCATAGAACAGTCCATTGACAACCTGGCCGGGATAGCCATGCAGGGGGGTCTCCTGGCCGTTCTTATACTCCTCTTCTTTCTGAGAAATATCAGGGCGACCCTTATAATCGCCATCTCCATACCGGTATCTATAGTAGCCAGTTTTACGGCTTTAAGGGCCGGAGGGATAACCCTGAACATAATGTCCCTGGGAGGCCTGGCCCTGGCTGTAGGGATGCTCGTTGACAACTCCGTGGTTGTCCTGGAGAACATCTTCCGGCACCGGGAGGAGGGGCAGACCCCCGCGGAGGGGGCGATATGGGGAACCCACGAGGTGGCTATGCCCATAACCGCCTCCACCCTTACGACAATCGCCGTATTCCTTCCTATATTCTTTGTCCCCGGCATAGCAGGCATCCTTTTCCGGGAGCAGGCCCTGACAGTCACCCTTTCGCTCATAGTCTCACTATTTGCGGCCCTGACACTTATCCCGCTTCTCAGTTCACTTCTTCTGAAGGGAAACCTTAAGCCTCCCGAGACCGGGGCGGGAGGAGCCCTCACTTCACTTCTCGAGAAACTGGACGGGGCCTATAAAGGAGTTATCACGTGGGTCCTCGGACATAAAAAGAGTATCCTCCTGGCCACCCTTGTATTTTTCGCCGGCTCCCTTGCCGCGGTCTTTCCCTTCAGATGGATAGCGGCCGAGTTTATGCCCCGCGTGGATGACGGAAGCGTAAGGATAAGCATAGAGATGCCGGTGGGGACAAGGCTTGAGAAGACAATACAGAAGACCCGGGAAATCGAGCAGATTGCCATTGAGGGGGTCCCCGAACTTGAAACCTCGCGGGCCAGGATAGGCCCAGGCGGGTTTGTCTTCGGAGGAAGGACCGGAAGCCACGTATCACAGATAGACCTGGAACTTATCCCGGCCGGCGAGAGGCGCCGCTCTCAGGACGAGGTTATCCGGAGCCTGCGCGAGAGTTTCACCGATATAACAGGAGCCCGGGTTCGGGTAGGGTCCGGGGGAAGAGGTATGAGGATGATGGGCGGGGCAGCCAGCCCCATAGAGGTTGAGATATATGGGTTTGATCTTACAGCCGCCGCCGCGCTTGCCGAACAGATAAGCAACATAATAGAGGATATCCCCGGGACCACGGATGTACAGATGGGGATAGAAGACAGGCGCCTGGAGTACGCTATGAGTATTGACAGGAGAAAAGCCGGGGACCTGGGCCTTACTGTAAGAAGCGTTTCATCCCAGATAGAGGCTTATATGCTCGGGCAGACTGTAGGGTTTTTCAGGACAGGCGAGGACGAATACCCCATCTCAGTGAGGCTGAGAGAAGAGGACAGGGAGAGCCTGCGGCAGGTGGAGAACCTCCCGGTCTCGGCCCCGGGCGGGAGCGTCGTGCCCCTTAAGAATATAGCAGAGATATCCCCGTCGGCAGGGCCGGTATCCATAACGCGCTATGACCAGAGGCGCCGGACCACGGTAACTGCGGATTATATCGGCAGGGACCTTGCCGGCATAAGCCGGGAGATAGAGAGACGCATAAACGAGGAGATCATCCCCCCCGCGGATTTCACCATACGTATGGGAGGCGAGGTTGACGAGCAGCGCGAGTCGTTCTTCTGGCTCGCCCTGGCTTTCCTCGGAGCGGTTATACTCGTATATATGGTAATGGCATCCCAGTTTGAATCCCTTCTGGATCCGTTCATAGTGCTTTTCACCATACCCCTCTCCCTTATAGGGGTTATCTGGATGCTTTTCTTTACAGGGACGAGCCTCTCTGTAATATCCTTTATCGGGGTCATAATGCTTACGGGTATCGTTGTAAACAACAGCATAGTCCTTGTGGATTACATAAACCTGCTTAGAGCAAGAGGGCTGAAACTTGAAGAGGCGGTGATATCCGGGGGGCGGAAGAGGCTGAGACCCGTACTTATGACTGCCTTTACCACTATGCTGGCGATGACCCCGATGGCACTGGGTCTCGGAGAAGGCGCGGAGATGAGCTACCCAATAGCAAGGTCTCTCATAGGGGGGCTTATAGCCGCGACTTTCCTGACCCTGCTGGTCATACCTGTTTTATACACTGTGCTTAACAGGGTGAGAGAAAGAAACGGAGGAGGAGCGTGAAAGCTTTACTTGTAATATATAACTCAGCTATAGAGAGTATGGTCATTGAGTGTATGAAGGAATGCGGACTGGAATCCTATACCAAGTTCCCCCGTATACACGGGGCCGGAAAAAGCGCCGGCCCGAGGTTTGACACCCACGTATGGCCGGGGCTCAACAACGCCCTTTTCATAGTCGCGCCTGAGGAGAATATTCCCGAGATGCTGGATAAGATCCGCGCTCTAAAAGAGCGCCACCTCAAGGAAGGCGTCAAGGCCTTTGTACTTCCCGTAGAAGACTCCGTATAAATATCCTACACTTCGCGACCGATAGAACCAAGAAGTTCTCGTATTGCCTCACAAGAAAATCTAAACGAAACATAATCGTTGCCTCATCAGAAAATCTAAACGAAATGATTTAGAATAGCCACCGAAGGGAGGTGGCGAAAGATGAGGTTAGAATTGAAAGAAAGACAGAAGATCGCCGGATTAATGAGCGGCAGATACCAGAAGGCCGGCAAGAAGGAAAAAGGACGTATTCTTGATGAGTATGTTGATCTGACAGGCCAGAATCGAGCGTACGCTTCATATCTCTTAAACAATTGGGGCCAAAAGATAAGGGTGGGCGATACCGTGTACATTCTTGGCCGCAGGAAAAAGAAGAAGCCGGTAGAGAAGAAAAAACTCTATGATGAAAATATATTCGGGCCATTAAAAGAACTATGGCTGATAAGCGGGATGTTATGTGGAAAACTTATGTGGAAGTTCATCGAAGATAATCTTGACCTGCTTACTGATCACGGTGAGATAGAGGTGAGCGAAGAACAAAGGGAGAAGTTGCTGCGGATAAGTCCTGCGACGATAGACAGGATGCTGTCCCAGGAAAAGAAGAGGCTGGAGATGAAGGCAAGAAGCGGGACAAAGCCCGGCACCCTGCTGAAGAAAAACATACCGATAAAGACTTTTTCTGATTGGAATGACAGCCTGCCTGGTTTTCTTGAGATGGATCTGGTAAGCCACAATGGAGGCGATCCCCGGGGAGAATTCATACAGACGTTGGATGTGACAGATGTATGCACCTGCTGGACAGAAACTGAAGCTGTAATAAACAAAGCCCAAGTATTTGTATTCAAAGCGATAAAAAACATAAGAGCTCGTATGCCTTTCAAGGTGCTCGGCCTGGATGCTGACGGAGGAGGAGAATTCATAAACGATCAACTGTATCGGTACTGCGGGAAAGAAAAGATTACCTTTACCCGCTCAAGACCCAACAGAAAGAACGATAACTGCCACATAGAACAGAAAAACTACTCTATAGTGAGAAAAACGGTGGGGTACTACCGGTATGAGGGAGAAGAAGATCTGAAGCTGTTAAATGAGATATACAAGCGTTTAAGGCTAATGACAAATTTCTTCATCCCGACGATGAAACTGGAGAAGAAAATCCGGAACGGAAGCAGTGTGTATCGTAAGTATGATCAACCACGTACACCATACAAAAGAGTCTTAGAATCGCCGCATATAGGAGAATCGGTAAAAGAAGAGCTGATAGAAATGCGGAAAGGATTGAATCCTGCTGCATTAAGACGGGAAATGGTAGCGCTACAGAATAAGTTGTATAAAAAAGTTGCTTCGCGAGGTAAAAGTAGTTTTAAAGTAGCATAGTACTTGAAGAAAAAAACAAAAAATTAGTAGTATTTGGAGGCGCAATTGGAAAATCATATCTTTAGATTTTTAAATGAGGCAACGAAAGGCTTTCGTTTAGAATTTTGATGAGGCAAATCG
>SLGR01000156.1 GCA_007136585.1 Candidatus Sumerlaeota bacterium
AACAGTAGTGACGGCGTTTCTATGCGCCGCAGGGCTTCTGGCGGCCGGATGCGCCAGGGTCTCCGAGGTTGAAACGGTTACCCCGGAGCGTCCTTCCAGGATGCTTATAGCGGATTTTGACGCAGGCGATCCGCCGAATATGCTCGGAGGGGATTACGGAGCCTGGGATAAGGATCCTGAAGATGAGACTCAGTCCGCCGAGATCTTTTTTGAAGAGGAAAAAAGAATGGGAGATACGGGGTATTCCCTGGGGGTCAAGTATGATGTGGATTCCCCGAACCCGGCCTTCAACGGGTTCTGGATGAGCCTTGCAGGATCGGATTTTTCGGATTATGATTATCTTGTCATATCCGTAAAGGGAGATTCCGAGAAGGGGTTTACCAACCGGTTCAAGGTTGAGCTTAAAAACGATGCCGGGCAGACCGGGACCTATATGGTCTCAGGCGTAACAGACGAGTGGCAGGAGATAGAGATCCCGCTTAATATGGTAAGGGGGATCCGGGACTTCTCCGTAATGGAAGAGTTTGTTATTGTCTTTGAAGACGCCGTGGCTTCACCCAAGGAAGGCGTAATATATATAGACAATATTTGCGTACGGTAAAAACTCCTGAATAACGGGTCTGACAGGAGGGCGGTGTAAAACAATACCGCCCTCCGGGCCCGTTTATTATGGGAAACGGTAAAAGGAGGTCTTTAAAAGTGAGCGCCTGGAAGGTTGCGGCGGAAAAATATGTTTTAAACCAGAGGTTTCTTCTGGTTCTAATAATACTTTTTGGAGCCGGTTTTCTTTTCCGCGGAGAAAGGGTTAAGCTCATAGATGATTTTGAGGAACGCCGGGAGACCAATCTTATCGGCGGCTCGGCCGGAGGTTTTGCCGATCGGGTCCGAACCTCCTTTGTTTCAGATACCCGTAACGATACTGAGACCACAGTTTTAAGGATAGATTACCTGGTTACCCCGGATACTTTCAACGGGTACTTCAGCGGCCTTGACGGGTTTGACGCCAGGTACTACGAGAACCTTGTCTTTTATGCCAGGGGTGGGGGCAGATACCCCGAAACATTCAAGGTGGAAGTTAAGAATGTTTCCGGCGAATCGGGAGAATATCATATAACCAATCTGGAGAGCCAGTGGCAGCTTTTCAAGATACCTCTTGAAGAATTTGAAGGTATTGAAGATATTTCCGGGCTTGATGAGGTTGTTTTTGTTTTTGAGGGTGAGGTTCTCGGGGATGATGCGGGTACGGTTCTGCTGGATGAACTTAAGTTTACCGGAAGCAGATCTCATTACAGATCCGTAGACCGGGAGATAAAGGCTGCGCGCAGGGATACTCAGCGCCGGATAAAGGAGCTTCTTGAACTGGAAGAAGACGATTTTCTGGAAGAAGTTTCAAGAGAGATTTTTGAGTATTTCTGGAAGGAAGCTCACCCCGAGACAGGGTTTATCCGGGACAGGACACGGAAAGACTCTCCTTCAAGTATAGCCGCTACGGGTTTCGGTCTTGCCGCTTACTGCATAGGGGTGGAGCGTGGCTGGGTAGAGAGGGAACGGGCAAAGGAGAGGGTTCTTAAAATCCTGAGAAAAACCTCTGAGAGGGCGGCCGGACATGAAGGTTTTTTCTACCATTTTATTGATATGGAGACGGGGGAAAGAAGGTGGCGTTCCGAGCTTTCTTCGGTGGATACGGCCCTCCTTTTCGGGGGTATAATAACGGCCCGCGAGTATTTTGACGACCCGGAGATAACCGAACTTTCCGACGAACTCTTCCTTGAGATCAACTGGCCCTGGATGATGGATTCCGAAACAAAGGCACTTTATATGGGATGGGACC
The DNA here is from genome assembly GCA_007136585.1 of Candidatus Sumerlaeota bacterium. Lineage (GTDB taxonomy): Bacteria > CG03 > SLGR01 > SLGR01 > SLGR01 > SLGR01. The sequence goes on from SLGR01000156.1 coordinate 1,832, forward strand.
CTGAGAACGGTTTCGATGATTATATCCTCTGGGATATGTACGCCGAACAGATGATAATGAACATACTCGGGCTGGGATCTCCCACACATCCGCTCCCGGAGGAGGCATGGGATTCTTTCCGCCGCCCGGTAAAAACTTACGACGGGATAACATATATCTACTGTGAGAGCGAATCGCTGTTTGTATACCTGTTTTCGCACGCTTTCATAGATTTCCGGCAGAGGTATGACGCCTATGCCGATTACTGGGAGAATAACCGCAAAGCGGTAAAAGCGCATATAGCTTTCTGCAGGAACAATCCTCTGGGTTTCCGCACCTTTGAAGAGGGGTTCTGGGGTATATCTGCCGGGGACGGTCCCGAAGGCTATAGAAATCACGGAGCGACCATTTTTACCACGGACGGCACTGTAACCCCTTACGCGGTCGCGGGGTCCTATCCTTTTGTTCCCGAAGAATCCCTGGAAGGGATGCGCAGGATGCTGGAAAAATACGGAGAAAAACTATGGGACGATGAGTACGGTTTTATCAGCGCCTTCAACCTGGACAGGTGGTGGTTCTCCCGGGAACATATCGGGATTGACCTTGGAATAATGATTCTTATGATGGAAAACCACAGAACGGAGTTTGTCTGGGATTACTTTATGCGGAACGAGTACGTCCAGCGGGGGATGGAGAGAGCGGGGTTTACAGAGGGGGTCAAGGAGTTTGAATACAAACCTGAAGAGCCCGCTGAACTCTCTGTTGAAGAAAGAAGCTACAGGGCGAGGAATATCCCGTCTCCGGGTTACCTTACCGAGTCGGATTATTATGAGATGGACGAATCAATGCTTGAGTTCGGCAAGATACGGGATGAGAAAGATCTGGGTGCGCGGTTTGCCGCAGGCTGGAATGATGAGAACCTGTTTTTATCTGTTGATGTCATAGATGATGTTATTATTACCGACCGGCGCGCCTCTTTTCTTTTCCAGCATGACAGTGTAGAGGTTTATATCTCGCCCGATAGAATACTGGAATGGGGCAACCCGGAGCATTTTCAGATCGGGTTCTCTCCTTCCGGGCCGGAGGGCGAACCTCAGCGGTATGCCTTTTTCCAGAGGGAAGACCCGGGTGAGAACGTGCAGCTGGAATCTTCAATACGGGAGGGCGGGTACAGTATACGCGCCGCTCTCAGCTGGGATTACCTGGGGGTAACCCCCGAACCTGGAAAATCCCTGGGTTTTTCGGTGGCTGTTCACGATGTTGACCGTCCGGAACGGGACGGAGCAGGAGGAAAAAAACTTAACTGGGCTTTTAAGGATACCCCGCACGGAATACTTCTGGGGCGGCTTATACTCGGAGAATGACCGCCGGCAGCCGGTACCGTCACTCTCCTGTAAATATTTTAATGGAAATACCCTTACTGCGCGCTTTTTCAATAAGTTATAAAGTTATAGCCCGACCCCTTTTATTGATTTTTCTTCTTACCGCGCCGGTTTCTGGGGGAAGCCGGGTTATTATTGACCCGATGGACGACTGGTGGGTCCTTGCCACCCCGACGGCTCCCCATAATAATGTTCACACCCTTGAAGATAACGCAAACAGGATCCGGTACGATCTTCCCCGGCAGGGGTGGGTGGCGCTCGTAAAAGAAGGGGCGGGGCTTTTAGATGCAAGCACCGGGGACGCGATAAGTTTCCGGGCCCGCGGAAGCGGAAAAAACAATAACCTGCAGATACAGCTCAGGGATAAGGACGGCAGCCTGAGCGTGAGAAGCTTCAAGGGGATAACATCTGAGGAAAACTGGTACAGTTACACTGTTCCGTTTGCTTTTCTTGACGCGGGGGAGGATGACCCCCTCAACCGGAGCTCTGTATCTTTTCTGGGGTTTGCCGTAACCCCCTCGGAGGGCGGCGCCGGGAGCGTAACCATAGACAGTATAGAATCCCTTCACCTCAGGACAGATGCTGTTTATACAATAAGCACTTTTGATCAGGGGTACCCTCCAATGGAGGGGAGCTGGTCCGACGAGGGAGCTTCGGTGGAGTCGCTCTACGACCCGGATAACGCCTTAAGCGGGCTCTACACCCTGAAACTGGAATATGATCTCAGCGGTTCAAAGGGTGGGTACTACTGGAAGTTGAGCTCCGATCACCCCGGGGTTAAAGGGTATGAGAAACTCAGGGCTGTCATCAGAAGCACCGCCCCCGGAAAAAGTTTTAAATTTGAGCTCAAGGATTCCGGCGGGGATACACTGGGATCCTTTGAAGTTCCTCCCACGGTGGATACAGAATGGAATGATATAGAGATAGACCTCGGATCCGTCGGGTTCGGTATTGACAGTAACGATAAACCCGATGTTCAGGAACTGACTCTTGTAATAGTAGACGGCGACCACGAGGCGGCGGGTCTTCTTTACCTTGACCGGGTGGAGTTTACATCCGGGAACGCCCAGGATATGCGTGAAGATATAGTATATGACAGTATGGAGCTTCCCTGGCAGATCTCGGGGTGGAAGAATTACGGAAGGGATGCGAATCTCGGGATAACCTCCTCAAGGCTTGAGAGCGTCCCGGGAGCAGTGGGGGGCAGGGCCATAAAACTTGAATACGAGTTCAGAAGAGAAGAGCCCGAAGAGGACGACTGGGTTGTAATGGAAAGGGACTGGGGGCTTAATCTGGCAACGGCCACCCACCTGGGGTTCAGCTACGCCGGGACCGGGGACTCCAATAACCTTGAGGTAAAGATCCAGGATAAGAACGGCACCATATACTGGAGAAAGTTTTTTTCAGTTACAGATACCGGGGGTAAGTGGCGGGATAAGAAGATCCCCTTAAGCGATTTTGCTCTTTTTGAGAAGGGTGATCAGGGGGAGGTTGACCTGGACCTTACGAAGCTGAACAAGTTTGATTTCGCCGTATCCGGAAACGAGGGTTCAACCGGGGATATTTACATCCGGGACCTGGGGCTCTACTTTAAAAGCGATTTTAAGCGTGAGAGAACGGGACGCCTTATTGAAAATATAGAGGTCACCAACAACCCCTTTTCCCCGAGCGGTGACGGGCTGAAGGATACCACGGAGTTTCTTTTCAGCCTTTCCGGCGAGGCTTCTGTAAAGCTGGAGATCTTTTCAGTAAACGGGAGCCGGATATATGAGAAAGAGCTGGGAAACCTCTCCCCCGGACTCACTCACACCCATAAATGGGACGGCAGGGATAGCTCCGGGAGCAGGGTCTCAAACGGTATGTATTTTTACCGGCTCAGGGCATCCGGTTCCGGCGGAAGTGAGAGCATAAAAAACCTTATAGGGGTTATTCGCTGAAAAACCTATGTCCACAGAGTATAAAAAACGCATAAAAATCTTCCGGGTCCCCCCGCCGGCACTCTTTTTTTGCCTGAAACTTCCTCTTATAGCATCTTTTATTCTTTTAATATGCCGGACAGCGCTCCCGGCCGGAGGGGCCTTTACGGCTCTCCCCCCCAGCGCCCTTGCGGCGGGGCTGGGTTATATTTCATGTTCTTTCAGAGGTGAGCCGTCTGCTCTTGAAGAGAACCCTGCCTCCCTTGCCGGAGTGGAGGGTATAACGGCTCAGTTTTCATACCGGGATTATTATTCTCTCAACCTTATGGGACATTCCTGGGCGGGGCTTGCCGTCCCTGTCGGAAGGAGTGCCGCAATGGGGTTCTCCCTTAGCAGGATGGGAACCTCCAGGCGTGTTGATTTTATGGATTACTCCGAGGAGGTTTTCTCTCTGGGGCTGGGCGGGGATACGGGTTTCGTCCCCGGACTTAAAGCGGGAGGGGCTTTCAGTTTTTACCGGGTTGATTCCCGGGAGAACGCCTCAGGGTTCGGTTTCTCCTGCGGGGTGACCTGGAACCCGCAGGGGTTCCGTGAGCTGACCCTGGGGGCGTCTCTGAAAAACTTAAACAGTCCCCGCATTGAGTGGACCACCGGGGCCTCTGATATCCTCGCCCCTGAAGCATCTGTATCTGCCGGTTATGCCCATCCCCTGGGGTTCTCGGGGGGAGTCGGTTATAACGGGCTTCTGAGGGCAGGTTTACAGTACGATATACCCGGTGAGATGCTTTCGGTGAGAGCAGGGTACCGGGATCTTGACGATTATACCGGGTCTATCTCGGGAGGGATAAGCGTTTACTACAGGGGTCTGAGGATTGATTATGCCGCTGAGAATCACGCGGCTCTGGGTCTCTCCCACCTGTTTACGGTGAATGTTTCTATTGAAAGGATATGAAAATGAAGAATTTGCTTTTTAAAGTTATCGCAGGAGCCGCGCTTGCGCTTTTTTTCTCCGGTCCGGCCGGAGCGCGGGAGATTTATGTGGAGGATTTTAACGAGCAGAGTTTTGAGGGGTACCTGGGGGCTCACGGCCCCTGGAGGGTTGACGAGAAGGATCCGACAGGCGGAGCCGAGGCGGATTTTGTCCGGACTCGCGACGGTTACGCGCTCAAACTATCCTACAGCGTTGACTCAGCCATCTCCTATTTTTTCGGACCTGTCTTTATACAGGATTACAGCGAGTTTACGATCCTGGGGACCTCGGACGGTATGCCCCATATGGTCCCCTGCGGGTATTATTTTCTTCTGGGAGAGACGGATCTTAGAAGGAAGCAGTACCTGGTTTTCTCCGCCCGGGGGGATGAGCGGGCCGGGTTTACCCGGAGGTTTCATATAGAGATCAAGACCGCTGAGCGTGTAAGCCGGTTCCTTTTTGAGGGACTTACATCCAGCTGGAGAAAATACGCTCTCCCGCTTGACGTTTTTGACGGTATAGACGACTGGAGCGCCGTAACCGAACTTACTATAGTTTTCAACGAACACGTGACTGCCGAGAGGGGTGTAATATATCTGGATGATATTTACTTTGTGCGGGACCCGGCGCTTATACCGGAGCCTTCCGGGGGGGATCCGGGGGGGGCTGAGGATCCTCTCGGGGATTATACATATTTTACTTCTCTTAACCTGAGCTCAAATTACAGACATACCCCGGAAAGAGGGGGGGAGATATTCTCTTCCGCAGAGTCCGTGATACAGGGGCGCACCGGCGGGATAACCGGAAGGGTTAGGGCAAGGGCCGGAGACCAGGAGTTCGGTTCGGCCGCCTACCGGGTCGCGCTTGACGAGTATCCCTATACCAGGTTTGAGTCGGCCGAAAGGAGCGTGACCTTTCCCACACTGCAGCTTAAGACCGGGAGTCTGGGCCCGCTTGC
>SLGR01000079.1 GCA_007136585.1 Candidatus Sumerlaeota bacterium
CCTTAAGCTGTGCGGGCACCGAGTCGGGTGATGACCCGCTGCCGCCCGGCGCTTCCGCAGGAAATGCCGTTAAGCAGATAAATGTAATTAAAACTGCTTTCAACATAAAAAAAGAAAAGCCCCTTTTACCTGCACTGATAAAAGGGGCTTGATGAAAACCGGAAACGGCCGGTTATTTTTTTCTTCCGCGCGCCATTTTGGCCCTGGCCACATCACCGTCTTTATCTACGAAATAAAGATAGCCGGACTCTTTTGATACTCCGACGTTTGCGACTTTTTTGGGTTTGCCTTTTCCTTTGCCGCCGCGCGCCATTTTTACTTCCGCGATGTCACCGTCTTTGTCCACGTAGTAAAGATAACCGGATTTCTTATCAACGCCGGCCTTTGCCACTTTCTTTGCCATGTTTTCCTCCTTGGTCCTACAACACTAAAATTCAAAATTTGCTATTTTGTAGCAAATATCATCGAAGATGTCAACGACGAGTCTCCGACGGAGAGTTTCTACCGCTTACGCGGCGCTCCCACCCCCGCTGAAGCCGGGGGGTAAGCCAGAGGGCAAAAAGCCCAACGGCTATCCCGGCGAAAACATCGCTTATGTAATGATACCTGTTGTAAACTACCGAAACTGAGAGGATACTTACCGTGGGAAGGTACCAGTAAAAGACCTTCCGCCGGTAAAGCCACATCAGCATCAGGCATACGAAAGCCACCGCCACGTGCGATGACGGCATACACCCCCCGTGAAGGCTGAACCTCCGCATTATCCTGTCCTGAAACCCGGTAAAAAAATAACCCTTAAGAGCCATACTCTCTTTATCCGCCACATCATCAGCCACCCCGGGACCGTAAAACTCCCGGATATTAACCGCATAATCGTTCTCGTACCTGTCGTAGAGCTCGTAACGCGGCCCTCGCACCGGATAGAGTATAAACCCCAGGTAGGATATATAGAAGGCAAGGCAGACAGTTGAAAGAAACCTGATATAATTTCTCCTTTTCCCCCTGAAGTAAAGAAAAGCCGCCGAAGCGGGGATTATAAGGTAGTAGGTGAAATAGAAAAACTTCATCACCTCTGTCAGAACCGGGGAGACAAAACCGTCCGCCCACAGGGTAAGGCACTCCACCCCGAATATTGATTTCTCAAAGGCCATAACCTGGTGATCCATCCACCCCGCCACTATCACCTGGGTAAAAGGGTCTATGGTCTTGTAGTTGTAAGTAAAGAGAAGCACCGGGTACCACCAGCTGATGAACCTGAGTACGGGGTTGCCGGAGGCGCGGGCGGAGGGGATAAAGAATATTATGCTCAGTACGATCGCAAGGTTAGCGGCCGTATAAAGATACCAGTTCTCCACCCCTCTTCCCAGGAGTACCACAAGAAGAATAAACGCCGTCATATACCCTATGAACAAAATATCTATAAGCGTGTAATCGGAAGCTTTCAGACCTTTTTTCGGAAGCATTTTTTCAGGTTCCCTTCATAATTAAAACATCCGGAATACCCTCTACCGCCCGCCTTTTCTCCCCTTAAGATACACCATTATACTCATAAGAGCAGCCGGGGTAACCCCCGGAATAGTTGAGGCCTCTTTCAGAGTCCCCGGACGGGCTCCCGTAAGTTTCTCCACAACCTCTCCTGAGAGCCCGCCTATCCCGGCGTAATCCGTTCCGGGAGGGATACTTACGGATTTAAGTTTTCCCAGCCTCTCAATATCCCTGATCTGCCGCCTTATGTACCCCTCGTATTTTATATCGGCCTCAAGGCGTTCGGAACTCCCCGCATCAATTCCTCCAAGAGACGGCAGCTTTTCTTTAAGCTCATCTAAACTCCGCCCGGACCTCACCAGGTCCGCAGCCGGAACGCGACCCCGCCCGTCATCAATCTTCTCATTTTCTAAAATCCCCCTGAATTTTTCAAGTTTCTCCCTCTCAGACTCCGCCCTCCGGATAACCTCTTCTGGGACACATCCCAGTTCGGCCCCTTTGGGAGTAAGCCTGAAGTGAGCGTTATCCTCCCTGAGCATAAGCCTGTACTCGGCCCGCGAGGTAAACATCCTGTAGGGCTCGCGGGTCCCGGCGTTTATAAGGTCGTCTATCATTACACCTATATAAGCCTCGTGGCGTTCAAGGATAAAAGGGGGTTCGCCTCTTACGCCCAGTGCGGCGTTTATACCGGCCATAACCCCCTGTCCTGCCGCCTCCTCGTACCCTGTCGTTCCGTTTATCTGCCCCGCCAGGTAGAGCCCCGCCACAGGGCGGGTCTCCAGCGTAGGTTTAAGCTGACGGGGATCGCATAGGTCGTACTCTATCCCGTACCCCGGACGGAGCACCCTGACCCGGGCAAGACCTTTTATGGTTCTTATGAAACGCTCCTGAACATCTCCGGGCAGACTCGTAGATATGCCGTTGGGGTAGCAGACAGCCGTATCAAGGGTCTCGGGCTCAAGGAAGACCTGGTGCCGGGAGGCTTGGGGAAACTTAACCAGTTTATCCTCTATTGAAGGACAGTACCTTACGCCTGTGCCTTCTATCATTCCCGTGTAAAGGGGGGAACGGTCAAGGGCTCCCCTTATTATATCGTGGGTCTCCGGGTTGGTATGGGTGATGTAACAGGGGAGCTGCGGGTTGGAAAGAGTATCTGTAAGTATAGAAAACCCCCGTGGCTTCTCATCCGGATCCTGTTTTATTAAACCGGAAAAATCTATGCTCCCGTACTCCAGACGGGCGCAGGTGCCTGTCTTGAACCTCATCATATCAAAACCAAGCTCCCGTAGGGACCTGGATATTCCGCCGGATGCTCCCTCGCCCTCCCTTCCCCCCTCCCGGCTCTCCAGCCCCGTAAATATTCTGCCCCCCGGGAAAGTACCCGGGGTGAGAATAACAGCCGACGAGTGGATCAACGTTCCGTCTGAAAGCTCAACCCCCTCCACGCTGCCGCCGGAGCTCAGAACCCTCTCTGCAGTACCCTCAAGAAAATCAAGGTTCGGAGCCGAAAAGACCTCTTTTTTTATGAAGTTCCTGAAAAGTATCCTGTCAACCTGCGCCCTGCCGGCACGGACCGCAGGTCCCCGGGACATATTGAGTTTCCTGAAATGTATCCCCGCAAAATCCGCCGCGCGACCCAGCACCCCTCCGAGCGCGTCCACTTCCTTTACTATCTGCCCCTTCCCCAGACCGCCTATAGCGGGGTTACAGGAAAGTTCTCCGGGGTTCTCTCTGCTCATACTGACAAGAAGCGCCGCGCGCCCCATACGGGAGGCGGCCAGGGCCGCTTCCACACCGGCGTGCCCTGCCCCCACGACTATGATTTCGTAATCCTTTCTATTCCCGCTCATATCTCTTACCCTGGTAACTTCCCCTGGATTCCATAACCCGTTCTATCGTTTTAAGAACGCGGTTTTTATCCCGCATCCAGGCCGGGGCTATCAGAAACTTCTCAGGACAGTCCGCCGTCAGCCTCTGTATAACTGTATCAGGGTGCAGGCGCTCAAGAACCTCCGAGACCGCGCCGGCGTAACCTTCCAGGTCCAGAAGATTTAACCCGCCTTTAAGGTATGATGAAGCCAAAGCGGTTCCTTTCATTATATGAAGCGGATGGAGCTTGACCCCCTCAAGGGCAAGCAAGGCGGTCTCCCGGGCAGAATCTATGAAATCATCCATCCCTTCTCCCGGCAGGCCGATTATGAGGTGAGCGCAAATTTTTATCCCGGGGTGCTTTCTCGTCATCTCCACCGCCCTGAGAAAATCTCCGAAACTGTGCCCACGGTTAATCCTTTTCAGGGTCTCGTCGTTTGAGCTCTGCATCCCGTACTCGACCCAGACCTCGTATCTTCCGCAGTAACTACCTATAAGACTGAGAATTTCCCCGTTTACGCAGTCGGGCCTTGTCCCTATGGCAATCCCGGCGACTTCCGGGAAACCCAGGACCGAATCATATACACGTTTAAGCTTCTCCAGGGGAGCGTACGTATTGGTGCGTCTCTGGAAATAAACAATAAACTTTTCAGCGGGGTTTTTACCCTTCCCGGCGTCGGAGAGGCCTGTCTCAATCTGCCCCTTAAGCGGAAGATCCCTCCGCCCCCTGTAAAACCCTTCCGGAAGGCAGTATACGCACCCTCCGGCTCCGGAGGAGTCGCGACCGGGGCAGCCCATACCGGGGTCAACGGTTATTTTCCTGACCCGGCACCCGAACCTTTCCCTGAGATATTCTGAAAACCTGTAGTACCACCCGGGGCTCCTGACCGGGCGCGGAGGCGCGCCGGGCATAGTTAAATGGTTTCCTTCAGTTCTATCCTTACGGGGCGGCGGTGCTTTTTAAGAGCGGTTTTTCTTATAAGTATGTACCCGAAAACAAGGAAAAGAGAGGCCCCTGCAAATCCGCCCCCGTCTCCTCCGATAAGATACCCCCCGTAAAACCCCGCCATCGCGAGCATAGCGGGAAAAAAGTACATATAAAAGGCCGCCCTGAGAAGGATACCGCACTCCACGGAGAGAGTTACCCTGTCTCCTTCGGAAAGCTCCAGTCCTGTTTTTATACTCAAAGGGGATCTCCCGGAAGTGGAACATCCGCCGCAACCGGAACACTTCTCCGGAAGTTCAGGTTTTACCTCAGCAAAACCGTCCGAGAAGGAAATAACCCTGCCGCTAACGGTTACCCTGGATTTTTTTCTCATATATACACGAAGTCGGGCATTTTAAGGAACTTATATCAGCCCCGTTCTCCCGGGGCAGGGCCCGGGCAAGGTTATCCTTAACCTCAAAGACCCCCTCGGGGCCCTTCTTCACGCATAGCATACACGCAATACATCCGTCCGGGCAGACCTTCCTGGTATTCTTCCCTGACTGGGTATTTGAACAGGCGACATATATAAGCTTTGAATCCTTTGCGACAGGGAGAACCTTTATTATATCCCTGGGGCAGGCCCCGGCGCAGAGCCCGCACCCGGTGCACGTCTCATCGGCTATCTCGGGAACACCCGCGGGGTTTAGCCTCACCCCTCCCAGAGGGCAGGCCTTAACGCAGTCCCCGTACCCCAGGCACCCGTACCGGCAGGCCATTCCCCCTCCCCCGGTAATATCCGCAGAGAGGCAGCTTTTGGAGCCTCTGTACTCCGCGTTCATTTTCCTATCTTTCACCCCGCATAAGACCACGGCTTTAACCGGAGGCCCTTCCGGTGGCCCTTCCACGCCGGTCAAAGAGGCAAGCTCCGCCGAAAGCTCAGGGCCTCCCGCGCGGCAGAGACTCACATCGGCCGATCCGGCGGCAACCCCGAGAGCGTACTCGTGACAGGAAGCGTACCCGCAGGCGCCGCAGTTCAGCCCGGGAAGCTTCTCCATTATCTCTTCCACCCCGGGATCTTCCTCAACCTTAAGGCGGCTATAGGATATTGTAAGAACGGCCCCCGCGAGGAGCCCAGTGCTGCCTAAGACTATAAGGCTTGTAAGGATGCTCATTTTCAGGGTGATATCATCCCGGAAAAACCCATAAACGCAAGCGCAAGAAACCCCGCTGTAACAAGGACTACCGGGGCCCCCTTAAACGCGCGGGGAACAGGAACCCACTCCAGCTCCTCCCTTATCCCCGCCATTATAACTATAACCAGCGTAAAACCCGCCCCGGCCCCGAACCCGAAGACCATGGATTCAAGGTAATTATACTCTCTTATGACCATAAAAAGCGCCATTCCGAGTATAGCGCAGTTGGTTGTTATTAGAGGAAGGTAAATCCCGAGCGCCCTGTAGAGAGGCTGAAAAAACTTTCTTATGAACATCTCCACGAACTGGACAAGCGACGCTATAACCAGGATAAAGATAACGTATTCCAGGAAGGGAAGGTTGAGCCCCGTCTCGGGAGAGATAAGATAGTAGTAAAGCGGCCAGGTAATAAGGGCGGTCATGGTCATTACAAACGTAGTTGCCATACCCATCCCGACGGAGGATTCAAGCCTTGACGAGACCCCCAGGAAAGGGCATATCCCGAGAAAGTAATATAGGACAAAATTATTTACCAGTACAGCCGATATGAATATAGTGAAAAGCGGGCTCATCTCCCCTCCGATTTAAGGTTCACGCTGTTATACAGGGCCGCAAGTATACCCAGGGTTATGAACGCCCCGGCAGGAAGAAGCATTATTATCAGGGGCTCGAAACCTCCCGGCATTACCTGCGCTCCCATAAGGGTCCCCGCGCCTAAAATCTCCCGTACCCCTCCCAGCAGGGTAAGGAGCCAGGTAAACCCCACTCCCATCCCGAGGGTATCCAGCACCGAAAGGTGAAGAGGGTTCCGGGAAGTAAAGGCCTCCTGGCGCCCTAGAATAAGACAGTTTACCACTATAAGAGGGACATACGGGCCCAGTTCCCGGCTTATATCCGGGAACCCGGCCTTTAATACCATATCAACTATGGTTACAAAAGTCGCGATTATTATCGTAAATACAGGTATCCTGACCTGGGGGGGGATAAGCTTCCTGAAAAGAGAGATGACTATCCCCGAACTTACAACCACGAAACTCGTGGCAAGTCCCATTGAGACCCCGTTTATAGCCGAGGTGGTCACAGCCAGCGTGGGGCACATCCCCAGAAGCTGCATTAATACGGGGTTTTCCTTCCAGAGACCTTTAACGAATACTTTCAGCATATTCAACAGCCCTCATAACTATCCTTTCAACGGCCTCGGAAGATAAAGTGGCCCCGGTCAGAGCATCCACCTCCCCGGGAAGCTCCCCCAGCCCCAGGTTCTGATACTGAGAGAGGTACTCATCCGCGCGGATCCGGTCTCCAAGCCCGGGGGTCTCCACGGTCTCAAGGACTTTCACCCCCGTGACTTTCTCCACGCGGCTGTCAAACCCGGCCATAAGAACTATCTCCCCCTGAAACCCCATACCCCGGGCAAGGACCGCATAGCCCATAAGCTGCCCGTCGGATATTCCCCTGAATACAAGCGGGTCCCTTCCCGCCTCCTCAAACTCCTCTGCGCCCGGAAGAACCTCATAGAGGGAGCTC
>SLGR01000239.1 GCA_007136585.1 Candidatus Sumerlaeota bacterium
AAGCGGCCCCGTGTTTCTTTCGGCCCTGAGGCGTTTGAACTCCTCCGCCTTTACGGGGTCGACGGGTTTTTTCCTCCACCCCCTGGGGTTGCCGTAGAATATCTGGAGAGTGTTTCCTCCGATATCATCAAGGTAATCCATCGCGGATGCGTACCCACCCGATACCGGGCAGTGGGCCCCTACAAGCATTCTGTTACTGATATCCATTAAGGAGAAAATTTAATGGTCCGGTCAGAGATAGAACCGTATTCCTATGCCGCCGGTAATATCCGGTTCTGTTTTTGGGACAACATTCATAAGGGGCCCTATCTCTATAAATAGCTCAAACGGGGATCTCTCAAAAAGCCAGGCCAGCCCCGCGACACCCCTTACCCCTACACGGCTCTCCTTACCTGACTCAGACTTGAACCGCGTTCCGACCCCGTAATAGATAAGAAGTGTCGCGTCTCCACCGTAAAAGGGTTCAAAATCGTGGATAAGGAGTCCCAACTGCGCGGTTACAGAGTCTTTTTCTGTATCCCAGGAAGCCGCCGCGTCAATCGCGGTGTAATTATCAAGCCAGGATTTTACGGTAATACCCGTCGGATCTCCGAATACCATCCCCACTCCGAAAATAGACCCCCTTATATCCCCCGCCCGCAGAGAGCTGGAAACTGAGAAAAGAAGAAGCAGCAGAACCCCTATGGTTTTCATACGGTGCTGAGTTTTTCCGAAGGCAGGGCAAAAACCTTGCCGCCAAGATGGTGGAGTGTTCTTCCCTTCTCTGATTCGGGGCGGATCCTTTCCGAGAAGGCCTCCGGGTCTGCTGCCGCTGCCAGAGCATCTCCTATGAAAAGGGCTACTTTCCCGGTTTCAAAGGTCTCCGAGAGGGAGCATTCAATATAACCGGAGCATCCCAGGGGGATACGGGTATCAGTCTTTTCCCCGGCGGTATACTCTATATTCATTTCGCTGAACTTATCCGAATCACGTCCGGATACGGATCCTGTTTCCCTTACCAGTTTCTCCTGTCCCAGGCACGGAACAGAAACGGCAAACTCCCCCCGGCTGGAAATATTCTCAAAAGTGGCGTGAGATCTTCCTACGGCAATAAGTATCCTGGGAGGGGACTTGCCTACGGGGCAGTTCCAGGCAACGGGGGCTATATCATACCGGCCCCCGGGACTCCGGGAGGAGACAAGCACCACGGGCCCGTGGTTTACAAGCCTGTAGGAAATATCAACAGGTATCTCAATATACCCCATAGCATTAAACCCCCTTTCTTCCCGCCGCCGTAAGTTAAAAATTATAATAACTCATTTACCCTGAATTTGTCAAAGGTTTTATATTTGCATAGCGCACCTTAAAATCTTATAATAACCCACTGTTTCGGAATAAGGTTATGAACGGAAAGATATAGGAAAAATGAAGGAAATACCAAAAAGATACGCGCCGGAGGATTACGAGAAAAAATGGGCGGATAAGTGGTTGAGGGAGAAAACTTTCAGTTCGGTTCCCGATGAGAGAAAACCCTACACCATAGTTATTCCTCCGCCGAATGTCACAGGCGTTCTCCATATGGGCCACGCGCTTAATAACGTCCTGCAGGATATAATAATAAGGTTCAGGCGAATCACCGGGTTTAACTCAATGTGGCTCCCCGGCACCGACCACGGCGGGATAGCTACCCAGAACGTTGTTGAGAAGATGCTCCTGGAAGAGGGGCTTACCCGCCATGACCTCGGCCGGGAGAAGTTTCTTGAGCGGATGTGGCGGTGGAAGGACGAATCCGGGGGGAGTATAATAGGTCAGCTTCAGCGCCTCGGGTGCGGATGCGACTGGGACCGGCTGCGTTTTACTATGGACCCGGAGTGCAGCAGGGCCGTTAAGGAGGCCTTCATACGGCTCTACGAAAAGGGGATGATCTACCGCGGGGAGTATATGATCAACTGGTGTCCCAGGTGCTCCACGGCTCTCTCAGATATTGAGGTTGAACACCAGGAGGAGAAAAGCAGCCTCTGGTATATAAAATATCCTCTAAAGGGTTCTCCCGGAGAATATGTTTCCGTAGCCACTACCCGTCCGGAAACAATGCTGGGCGATACCGCGGTAGCAGTAAACCCCGATGACAAGCGTTACAGCTCCCTGGCAGGAAAGAAGCTCCTTCTTCCCGTAATAGGACGGGAACTTGAGATCATATCAGACAGTTTTGTCGATTCCGGGTTCGGGACCGGGGCGGTCAAGGTAACCCCCGGGCACGACCCCAATGACTTTGAGATGGGGCGCCGCCACGGTCTTGAAACTGTAAGGGTGATTGATGAAAACGCCAGGATGACCGATGAGGCGGGCGTTTTCAGCGGGATGGACCGTTATGAGTGCCGGAAGAAGCTTGTGGAGAGGCTCAAGGATGAGGGGCTGATAGAAAAAATAGAAGATTACAGGCTTTCAGCCGGCAGATGCTACAGGTGTTCCACCGTTATAGAACCCCTGATCTCCGAACAGTGGTTTCTCAAGATGAAGCCTCTGGCTGAAAAGGCCCTTAAAGCTTCCCGGGAAGGGAAGGTCAGTTTTGTTCCCGCAAGCTGGGAGAAACCCTATCTGAACTGGCTGGAGAATATACACGATTGGTGCATATCCAGGCAGATATGGTGGGGTCACAGGATACCCGTATACTACTGCTCTAACGAAGAATGTCCCCCGGTTGCGGCTTTTGAGATGCCGGATAAATGCCCGGGGTGCGGTTCCGGGGATATTACCCAGGATGAGGATGTGCTTGATACCTGGTTCTCATCGGCGCTCTGGCCATTCTCCACGCTCGGATGGCCCGATGAGGGCAAGGACCTCAAGTACTACTACCCCACGGATGTTCTTGTAACCGGCCACGAGATACTGTATCTCTGGGTTGCCCGTATGGTTATGATGGGGCTTGAAATGATGGGAGAGGCGCCGTTCGAAAACGTGGATATTCACGGTATAATAAGGGACGAGCACGGGAATAAGATGAGCAAGTCCAAGGGGAACGTCATAGACCCGCTGGTCATAATTGAAGAGTTTGGGACGGATGCGCTCAGGTTCGCGCTGGCAAAATCCGCGGTCCCCGGGCGCGATATCCAGCTTTCCGACGATGATTTTACCGGAGCCCGGAACTTTTCAAATAAGCTCTGGAACGCTGCCAGGCTCATACTTGCTAACGTGGAAGCCGATGATTTCGGACCTTTGGATGAGACTGAAGACCTTGAGCTTGCCGACAGGTGGATACTGGCGCAGGCGGAGCGCTATGCCGGTGAGACGGAGAAAGCCTACAGGGAGTTTAATACCGCGCGAGCCTGCCGCCTTATGTACGAGTTTACCTGGAGCCTTTTCTGCGACTGGTACCTGGAGCTGGTTAAGCTCAGGCTTTACGGAAGTAAACCCGGAGGTAAGACCGCCCGGAAGGTTCTCCTTAACGTGCTTATCCGCATACTAGGAATACTTCACCCGGTGATGCCTTTTATAACATCCCAGCTCTGGGAGTACATATCCGCCGAGGCGGAGCTCCCCTCGGAATCCCCCCTTGATTACAACTGTTTTTCATCTCCTGAGCTTGAGGGGACCGAAGAGGCTATGGAAAAGATGAAGCTGATCATAGATGTGGTATCCGGGATAAGAAATATCAGGGGCGAATCGGGTATCCAGCCCTCCGCGGGTATCAGGGGGGCGGTCAGGGTTTCCGGAGCCGCTCTGGATATTATCAACTCCCATTCTGATTACATAAAACTCCTTGCCGGGCTTAACGAGTTTGAGGCCGGAGTGGATATAAAAAGGGGGGCTTCGGACTCTGTCGCGGTATGCGGGGCGGCAACCGTTTACGTGCGCCTTCCCGAGGAACTTAGAAAACAGGAAATAAGTCGGCTCAGTAAACGAATAAAAGAGGTTCAGGGTCTGCTTGAAAACGCTAACCGGAAACTTTCCAACCGTGATTTTACAAGCAGGGCCCCCGAAGAGGTGGTTGAGAAGGCCCGGGAGCGGGCCGCCTCCTTTGAGAACGAACTGGAGAAACTTGAGAAAACCCTTGAGGGGATGATCTGATGAGAAAAACATTCTTCTTCTTCCTGATTTCTGCTGTCGTTATTCCGGCTCAGGCCAGTATAAACATAATAACCCGCTGGGAGACCGAGGATAAATCGCTTACTGTGAGGGGTAACTACGGAACCCCTCTGGGGGAAGAGATACGCCTTAAAAACCAGAGACAGAAAGCTTTTCATATCTTTAACCTTCTAAGGCACTCGTCTTCCGAGGAAGATATTTTCATAGACCTACAGGATCCGGAGGGGCCCGGGTTAAGCCCGGCCGCCGCGGGCGAACTCTCGGGAGTGGTCCTTGAAGGAGCCGAGGAGTTCAACCCTGTTTATGACGGCGGAAGGCTTTTTTACCAGAGATGGGAGAGCGGTACCCTTAAGCTTCTTTCGGAGGATATCGTAATTTACAGAAGCGAGGAGGCTTTTGATTTCGTAGGAAAGAAGAACGAGACCGCTGTTATACGAGAGCGGGGGCGCCTGAAATATCTCAGTGAGGTGGAGTGGGTCGAGGTGGATACCCTTGTCGGATACAGCGTGTCTTTACTGAGGTGGGTTGACCAGGATACGATTATCTGCCGGGCCGAGAGAGATACTGACGGTCGCCGTTTCCTTATCGTAACTTCGGTAAGGCGCCCTTCGGCTGTTATTCTGCCGGTACCTGAGGGAAATCTTATTGACGCCGTCTCCGATACCGGGAAGGAAAATATTTTTGCCTTATCCCGCAGCGCCGGGGTCCGGGTTCTTTACAGTTACTGTTTCAGTGAAAATGACTGGAACATGGAAGAGGAGTTTTCCGGAGATGTTGCGCTTCTCGGTATCAGGGGCGGTCTGCCGTACTGGTTTGAGCCCGGGTCCCCGGAGATTCGTTCGGCCGAAAGGAGCCTCCCGCTATCAGGTCAGAGGAAAATGGAGCTTTATCCCGAAGGAAGGTACGTTTGGGGAGAGGAAGGCGCCGATTTTACTAAGGCATCGCCCCGCAGGCTTTTCCTTCTCTTCTATTCTCCCGAAAGGGAGAGCGATTTTAAAAAATCAGGATTTTCAAAGGTAGATGTATTTGAAGGCAGCTCCGGCGCATGGATCTTTCCGGAGACATACACTTCGTCTTTACAGGCCCTGGAGGGTGAAATCGGAAACGCGTATCTCTCCCTGGAGGATATGCGGGTATATTACGATACCGCGGAGAGAAGCCTGAGAAAGATAAGGAGTATCGGGGTAAGGCCCACGGCCCGGGAGATTTACGTTCTTTATATTCTCGGCGCCCTCCTTGCCATTCTTATATTAAACGAGGTTTTACGTAAAACAAAGGGGATGAAAACATGAATCTGATAAAAAGGGAAAACGGCAGGGCATACGATGCCAAGAGGGATATAGAGATAAATCCGGGGCACCTTGATACCAACCCCTACTCTGTTCTCATATCTCTGGGTAAAACAAAGGTGATATGCGCGGCTACATCAGGGAACTGGATGCCCCCCCATGTAAGGGAGCTCGAGAAGGGATGGGTGGGGGCAGAGTACTCTATGCTTCCTTCCTCTTCTCCGGTCAGAGTTCGCAGGGAACGCGCAGGAGCCAAGGGACGCACCAGGGAGATTGAGAGGATGATAGCCCGTTCGCTCCGGTCTGTATGTGATCTTGATATGATCCCCTATGAGAGTATCATAGTTGACTGCGATGTCATACAGGCCGACGGGGGGACAAGAACAGCCTCTATTACCGGAGCTTTTGTCTCCCTATACCTTCTGCTGAAAGACCTCCAGAATCAGGGAAAAATTAAAAGTTTTCCTATAACTGATTTCATAGCCGCTACAAGCGTGGGGGTGGTTCACGGAAAACCTATGTTAGACCTTGATTTCTCCGAGGACCAGATAGCCCAGGTGGATATGAATATAGTAATGACCGATTCCGGCAGAATATGTGAGATACAGGCCACGGGGGAGGAGGCTACGTTCAGCCGCGAACATCTGGATATGATGGTGGAGTTGGGAGAAAAGGGGGTTAAAGAACTTATACTGGAGCAGAAGAAAGCCCTTTCGATCATCTGATCTACCCTGTACCTTATGAAAAAGATAGTGCTTGCCACCGGAAACAGGGATAAGCTTTTTGAGATAAAAAACATATGGCGCGGAATTGATAAGGAAATATCCTGGCTGGGTGATTACCCCGAAGTAAAACCTGCCCTGGAAACCGGAAGAACCCTTAAGGAGAACGCCCTGCTTAAAGCCTCGGCCGTATCTTCTCAGCTTAAGGAAACGGCTGTTTCGGATGATACCGGGCTCTTTGTTGATTACCTTAACGGGGATCCCGGTGTATTTTCCTCCAGGTTTGCGGGAGAAGAAGCCTCTTATTCCGATAATGTGGAGAAACTCCTGAGAGAACTCAAAGGGGTTTCTTCAGAGAAAAGGAAAGCCAGGTTTATATGCCTGGTATGCCTGATATCTCCTGGTAAAGACCCTGTTTTTACCGAGGGGGTTCTTGAAGGCGTTATAACTTCAGAACCCCGCGGGATAAACGGGTTCGGCTACGATCCTGTCTTTGAGATTGAATCCGGCCGGACCCTTGCCGAGATAGATCCCGCTGAGAAAAACGCCATAAGTCACCGCTATCTGGCATTTAAGAAGATGGCGGATATAATTACAAGCGGAAAAATACTATAATTAATCCAGGTTCGGGAAGTGGCGCAGTTTGGCTAGCGCACCTGCTTTGGGAGCAGGGGGTCGCGGGTTCAAATCCCGCCTTCCCGACCATTTCACACTTTCGGGTTTTTCGCCGGAAAAATTTTCGGGGCTTCGCCCTGTATTCTTGAGGGGTCTCTTTAAAACATCGTCTGAAAAGAACAGTAAATTCCAAGGCTCTTTAAAATCCATCTCAATCTTTTTCTCCTTCAAGCGACGGTTCGTTCCGATTTTTTCCAGAAAATACTTTATATC
>SLGR01000185.1 GCA_007136585.1 Candidatus Sumerlaeota bacterium
AAAAAACTGTATATCCCCTTTAACTCGGCAGAAACCTCCGTTTTCTCCATAAGTTCGGCGGCCCTGTCCATCTGCCACCCGGTTATAAGTTCCAGGATCCTGTTTTCATCCGGAGGGTCCGCCCTCAGTATCCCGGAGTTAAGAAGAAGGATAGCCGCGAAAAGCTTTACTTTGTTTTTACTTATCCGGAATTTCATACCGTCTCACTCCCCTTCCCTGTCACCGTAAGCTCTTTTTCCCGGAATGACGGACCGGATCCCGCCGGACGGGTCAGGTGTATCGCCGCGCCGCCGGGGAATGAGGTGAATATGGCAGTGGCTTACCGTCTGCCCGGCAGATACCCCCGAGTTTACTCCTATATTAAATCCGCTTACCGAAGGATCTGAAGTGAGTATCCTCTTTCTCTCCCTTAAAATAAGCCTCCAGGCAGAAGTTCTTTCAGGAAAACTCATTCCGAAAACATCTTCAATGTGCCGGAGAGGGATTATTAGCGTATGGCCGGGGGTAACAGGATACCTGTCCCTTAGTACCGCGGCCCGGAGATTCCGGGAAAGATACTCCTTCCTTTCTATGTATTTACAGAAAGGACAGTTTTCTTTAAATTTTTTCATTAGATAAGGGCTCCGTTAGTAAAAATTATAATTAAT
Source organism: Candidatus Sumerlaeota bacterium (assembly GCA_007136585.1). GTDB lineage: Bacteria > CG03 > SLGR01 > SLGR01 > SLGR01 > SLGR01. The sequence goes on from SLGR01000185.1 coordinate 648, forward strand.
TGAACCTTTATTACAAGCGATGCCCGGGAGGCGGATGCGCGGCCGGAGAAAAAATTTTGACAATCTGAGCGTTTTTTTGTATAAGTACTCACCTAAGACGAGTGTTTAAGAAATAAAACCGCCAAGGAGAATAATAAATGGTTAAACTGCCTACAGGAAGACATACACAGGCGATAAAATCAGCCAGGAAAAACCGGGAAAAGTACGAGAAGAACAAAGCGCTTAGATCCCGGACAAGGAGCGTTGCCGGAAAACTTACACAGATGGTTAAAGACGGCGATATAGAAGGCGCGGAGAAGTTTCTGCCGGAGGCCTTCAAACTTATAGATATGGCCGCTTCTGACGGCGCTTTTCACAAGAACCGGGGCTCCAGGCTGAAAAGCCGCCTGGCCGGAAAAGTCAATTCCCTGAAAAAAAGCTGAATAAAAAATTTTCCAGCTGAAACCCGCCGTCAACCGGCAATGATTTTATACCAAGATCGGTTTTGCGCAGCCGGCTGTAAGCTTTCATAAGCGATTCCGGGGTAAACCTCTTTATTCTACGGCAGAACCCCCTGTAGAAGAAAGCAGGTTTAAGTTTTATCTTTTCTATTATCTCCTTCTCAGAAAACCCTTTCTCCATTAAAATACGGGCGGAAATCATCTGCTGGAGCTTCCATTTTATCACACCGGTTATCCTGAGGGGTTTCTCGTTATACTCCAGAAGGTTCTCCAAAAGAAGCAGAGCTTTTTTCTCTCTGCCGTCAATAAGGGCGTCTATAAACCCGAAAATATCATCTTTTTTATGCGTTCCGGCGGTTTTTCTGAGATCATCGGCGCTGTACGATCTCTTATCGGGAAAAGCGGTTATAAGTTTATCTATCTCTCCTGAGATAGCGTAAAGGTTCCGGCCGCAGTAAAAAGCTATTAGCTCGGCCGCTTCGGGATCAAGGCGTTTACCCCGTGCGGCGGCCTCTTTCACCGCCCAGACGGGGAGCTTATTCTCGTAAGGAAGAGCTGTTTTTTTAGTTTGAAGCCCCTTTAGCGAAGCGGGGAGGGTCCCGGACTCAAGCTCTAATATTACTTCCGAGGGAGCCTCCTTCCGGCGGCTGTAATCCTTAAGAAATCCGGAGATCTCCTTAAGAAGTGAGGCGCCGGGATCCTTTATAATTATAAGGCGGCTGCTGCTGAATAGTGATCCGCTCTGGATCTCGGAGATGACCTCCCGCGGGGAGGTCTCGGCGCCGTAAAGTATAACGGTCTCGCACCCGGAGAACCTTTTCCGCGCCTCGCCCAGTATGCGTTCCCTGGTATATCCGTCGGGTCCGTAGAGAACTTTAACCGGAGAGCTCAAGGGATTCAATCCCAGCCGTAAACCGTTCTTTGAAGTATCCTCTGGGCAAGGTTCTCTATTAGACGCTCCCTGGCCTCTTCTTCGGTCTCGGTTATACCTACCTCGGGGCTGACGCTGTAATTAACCCAGGCTTCTATACCTCCCGAGAAACCTTCCCGCTTCTCCTGCCAGAGCGTGAGTTTCTCTACGTTGTCAATAAACCTGAGGTTCGCCACCATGGCAATTTTGTATTCCTGCACCACGAAATTTTCATCATAAGAGAGAGGTATCTGCGAGTAGCTTGCAACAGTTGTATATAGTATGGCGTCGGCATCGGGCGAACTTGTTACGGTAAACCGCCCTTCCCGGATAAACTCGTCTATGAGCTCCTGTGTGAGATCGCTGCTTATCCCTATCTGGGAGGTCTCGTTTCTCACCGGCTCTATCCTTATTGACTGAAGGTGGTCCGGAATAATCTCAACAGGCTCGTATACACCACATCCGGCGGCGCAGAGAAAAGCACACATGAGAACTGCGGTTTTTTTCATTTGAGTAATTCTCCCGATATGTTATCCCACAACAAAGTTTATTATCTTTCCGGGAACGTAAATCTCTTTTCTGATCTCTTTTCCTTCCAGGAATTCTTTCACCTTCCCGTCATCCCTGGCCGCCTTCAGGGCGGCTTCCTTTCCGGCATCCGCCGGCATTTCCACCGTTCCCCTCAAGCGCCCGTTTACGGTAACCGGAACCTCCAAAACCTTTTCAGTTTCCATTATAACTTTTTTATCGTACCGGGGCCAGGGCTCTTCGTCAAGAAACCCGCTCTGACCCAGCATCTGCCACATCTCGCTGGCCGCGTGCGGGGCAAAAGGCCCTATAAGACTTACGGCGGTCTCAACACCTTTCCGTCTCCCGGGAGCCCCCGCGGGATATTTCTTAAGGAAATTAAGAAGCTCCATTATTCTTGCTATGGCCGTATTAAAGTGAAACTCGTCCCTTATATCCCCGGTAACTTCCATTATTGTCCTGTTTATGAACCCGTCAAGTTCAGTATCCGGATCCCCTCCGGCGGATTCGGCCTCAGCCTCCTCCGAGACCAACGCCCAGAGCCTCCTTAAGAACCTGTACCCTCCCTTAAGCCCTTCGTCCGACCAGTCCAGGTCTTTTTCGGGGGGAGAGGCAAAGAGTATGAAAAGCCGGGCAGTATCGGCTCCGTAATCGTCAATTATCTTCTGAGGGTCAACGGTATTCCCCAGGGACTTGCTCATCTTGGCCCCGTCTTTCAGGACCATACCCTGGCATAGCAGGTTCCCAAACGGTTCTTTTACCCCGGTAAGACCCAGCTCGTTCAGGGCCCGGGTAAAAAACCTGGAGTAGAGCAGATGAAGAACCGCGTGCTCGATCCCTCCGATATACTGGTCCACGGGAAGCCATCTGTCTGTATCCTCCCGGTCAAAAGGCTTATCTTCGGAATCAGGGTTGATATACCTCATAAAATACCAGGAGGAATCAACAAAAGTATCCATGGTGTCCGTCTCTCTTCGGGCCGGAGCTCCGCACTCCGGACACCGCGCGGAAAGGAAGCTTTCGCTTCTTTCAAGGGGGTTGCCCCTTCCCGTGAACTCAACATCGTCGGGAAGTTTCACGGGGAGTTCATCATCCGGGACCGCCCCGGGCCCGCATTTTTCGCAGTATACCACAGGTATGGGGGTTCCCCAGTACCTCTGGCGGGATATGAGCCAGTCCCGGAGTTTATACTCCACGGTGCTTCTTCCAGACCCCTGTTCCTGAAGATACCCGGTTATTTTCTTTCGCGCCTCGGCTGAATCAAGGGCGTCAAACTCTCCCGAGTTCACAAGTTTCCCTTCCCCCTCGTAGGCGCAGCTTCCGTCAAACTTCTCCTGCTCTCCCCTTATCACCTCTATAACGGGGAGTCCGTATTTTCGGGCAAACTCAAAATCCCGCTGGTCGTGAGCCGGGACCGACATTATGGCCCCGGTCCCGTACTCCATAAAAACAAAGTTGGCAAGGTATACAGGAACCGCGCGCCCGTTTACCGGGTTTACGGCCTTTACCCCCAGCGGTATCCCCTCCTTTACCCGGGTCTCCCTCTCGGAAACTGATGTGGTGACGGTCCTGTTTATAAAAGCCTTTACCTCGCCCGGATCGGAGGTTCCCAGCCGGGCTATCTCTTCAGCCTCGGGGTGTTCCGGGGAGATCAGCAGGAAAGTGGCTCCAAAGAGCGTATCGGCCCTGGTGGTAAAGACGGGTATGGTGCGGTCGGTGTTTTCAATCTTGAAATCTATGACCGCGCCGCGGCTGCGACCTATCCAGTTTCTCTGCTGCTGTATGACGGCCCGGGGCCACCCCTTCAGTCCGTCAAGGCCCTCAAGAAGATCGTCAGCGTACTTTGTTATCCGGAAATACCACTGCTTCTTCACCTGAACCTCCGCGGCGGCCCCGCATCGCCAGCATTTTCCGTCCTCTACCTGCTCGTTGGCCAGGGTGGTCCGGCAGGACGGGCACCAGTTTATAGCCCCTTTCTTCCTGTAGGCGAGACCCTTCTCGTAAAAACGTTTGAATATCCACTGGTTCCAGCGGTAGTAGGAGGGTTCAGAGGTATTTATCATCCTCTCCCAGTCATAGCTCAGCCCGAGGCTGAGCTGCTGCTTTTTCATTTCCGATACGCAGCGTTTTGTCCAGTCGGCCGGTTTTACTTTGTTTTTGATAGCGGCGTTTTCCGCCGGCAGACCCATTGCGTCATACCCCATCGGATAAAGGATCTTTTTTCCGTTTCGACGGTTGAACCTTGCAAGAGTATCTCCGATGGCGTAATTCCGGACGTGACCCATATGAAGTTTTCCGGAAGGATACGGGAACATCTCCAGCAGGTAATACCCCCGCTCTCCTCCGGGAAGCCTGGTTGGGGTCCGGAAAATCCCGGACTCTTCCCATCTCTTACGCCATTTTTTCTCAAATTCCTTAAAGTTGTAATCCCTCACCCTGATCTCCTCCGGTTAATCACAGATTATTCAGGCCGTATTACGCGCCGCCTGTAATAAATAAAAAACTCCCTGTTTCCCTTTCTTCCCTTTACCCGGCTCGGATAAGAGCCGATATACTCCCAATCCGGGTTGCTGACATATTCCCTTACTTCCCGCAGAACTCTTTTGTGAACCTCAGGGTCGTTTATGACCCCCTTTCCTTTAGAGGTCTCCCTGTACCCGGCCTCGAACTGCGGCTTTAGAAGGGCTGCCACGTGTTTACCGGTAACACTGAAAACCGCGGGGAGCACCTTTTTAAGCGATATAAAAGAAAGATCAATAAAAGCCGTATCAGGGGGTTCCTCAAAAAATTCCGATGTTATATGCCTTGCGTTTACGCCCTCCATAACTGTAACTTCCGGAAGGCGGCGCAGCCCCCAGTCCAGGACGCCCTTTCCTACATCAAGGGCATACACCCGCCGGGCCCCGGCCATAAGCGCCGCCTGGGTAAACCCCCCGTGAGAGGAACCCGCATCCAGTACAACGCTTCCTTTCAGGTCAAGCCCCGAGCAGCGCAGGAACCCTTCAAGTTTGTAAGCGCCGCGGGAGACATATTTACTCAAGGACCGCCGGAAGAGACAAGGGCTTCCGCTTTTGAGGATATACCCTCAGCTGTCAGCCCCAGATTTCCGCGGAGTTCGTCAGGGGCCCCGAAAGTTATGAACCTGTCGGGAATACCCAGCATATCCACCATTATGCCGCGGGGCAGTATGGCCGCTATCCTTTCGCCTACACCACCCGAGAGCACGTTCTCCTCCACTGTAAGAACCCTGCCCGCGGAAGAAGAGGCACTCAGTATAAGTTCCCGGTCAAGAGGCTTGGCAAACCTCAAATCCGCAACACCCGCTTCTATACCCCTTCGCGCCAGTATCCCGGCCGCTTCCAGGGCGGGATGAACCATATTTCCTATAGCCAGGATAATGAGGTCCTTTCCCTCCCGGAGAAGGACCCCTGTCCCGGGTTTAATCACGGAACTCTCACTTTCGCCGGAGCCTTCCGGCAGACTCCCCCGCGGGTAGCGTATCGCCGCAGGAGAGGACCATTCAAGGGCCGAACGGAAAAGGTTCTTCATTTCCTGACGGGTAGAAGGAGCCGCAACCGTCATATCGGGTATCGTAGATAGGTAGGAAAGATCAAAGACGCCGTGGTGCGTCGGACCGTCTTCTCCAACAATACCCGCCCGGTCAACGGCGAAAATAACCGGGAGTCTCTGGAGAGCCACGTCATGAATGATCTGGTCGTAGGCCCTCTGAAGAAAGGTTGAGTATATGGCGCAGACCGGCCTTATCCCGTCCGCGGCAAGCCCGGCCGCAAAGGTCACGGCATGCTGCTCGGCTATACCAACATCAAAGAACCTCTCGGGGAACCTGTCGGCAAATTCTTTCAACCCGGTTCCGCTTTTCATAGCAGCTGTTATCGCCGCCACTCTCCTGTCTTCCGAGGCAAGCTCGGTTATTATCTCTCCGAAAACATCCTGGCAGCTTTTTTTTCTTTCGGGTCCGCATACGGCGGCTCCGGTCTCGGGTTTAAACGGAGAGGTCCCGTGGAAAGTCTCCGGGGATTCCTCCGCCGGAGGGTATCCCTTCCCCTTGCGGGTAACCACGTGCAGGAGCTTGGGCCCGTTTATATTCCTGATATTTCCGAGGATATCCACCAGACCGCGTGTGTCGTGTCCGTCAACCGGACCGAAATACTCAAACCCCAGTTCCTCGAAAAACATCCCCGGGGTAAGCATTGCCCTGGAGCGGCGTATGAGCTTCATTATATCCTTGCCGCGGGGGTACTTCTGCAGCAGGTTCTTTGCCCGCTCCTCTATACGGTGCACGGGTTTCCAGGAAAGAACCCTTGTAAGGTAATCCCTAAAAGCCCCCACAGCCCCCGAGATAAACATCTCGTTATCG
>SLGR01000072.1 GCA_007136585.1 Candidatus Sumerlaeota bacterium
AGCCTGCTGAAGTTTGGGACGGCATAATAGGCCGCTTCCAGTAAGAACGCCGCCGGTGAGCCGGCCTCTCTCATTCTCAGGATAAGAAAACGCACTTCACGGGAAAAATGTCCGAGACCCCAGAGAAAGGATATGGCTACAAATGAAGAAGCTGTAGAGGTTGTCGCCAGAGAAAGTAGTATGGCCAGAGCGGAGACCATGAGAACCTTGAGGAAGACGGAGAGAGCGATACCTGCTATGAAAAGATCAAAACTCCAGCCTTTGAGGAGAAGTATCCCTGTCAGGAACACCGTCATGAGGATTATATAGCTTCCGATAACAGAAAGTATCCCGGTATACCGCCCGGCCAGGTACCGGGTCCTGGTAACCGGCCTTGTAAGTACAAGGTAAAGGGTTTTCTGTTCTACCTCCTTTGATATTAACCGGGACGAGATAAAGGCCGCGCTCAGAAAAGCGAATATCTCGATGGCGGCAACTCCCAGGTCAAGTATCACTCTTATCTCCTGCTCCGGGGCAAGCATAGAAAAAAGGAACCCGCTTCCGATCACTATAATCATAAACAGGAAGAGTATTATGAAGTTTCTGTGTTTGATGTTCTCGGCAAAGGTATGCCGTGCGATTCTAAGTATCCGGCTTGACATTCTTATCGAACTCCTCAATGCTTTCTATAAACTCCTCCTCCAGGTGTTTGTGCGGGCGGGTGATTTTTATTATCCGCCCATCGTGTATCATTGCTACCCTGTCGGCGACTTTTTCCACCTCGGATATTATATGAGAAGAGAAAAAGACGGTTTTTCCGGATTCCTTGAGGCTTTGCATAAACTCCCTGATAGTTTTTATCCCCATTGGGTCCAGGCCGCCCATAGGTTCATCCAGTATAAGTATATCGGGTTCGGCAAGGAGAGCCTGGGCGATCCCCAGGCGCTGGAGCATCCCCCGAGAGAACCCTTTAAGTTTTCTGGAAGCGGCCCGGGTGAGGGAGGTATACTCAAGGACCAGGGGTATCCTTTTTTTTAGCTCGCTCCCCGAGAGTCCCGAGAGCCCCCCCCAGAACCTGAGCATCTCAACCGGAGTGAAAACGCCTTCAAAATACGGTATCTCGGGAAGATATCCCAGAGTTTTTTTGACTTCTGGGGTTATCCTTCCGGAACCTGATATGCTGTAGGTTCCTCCATCCTGTTTTATAAGCCCCAGGAGTATCTTTATGGTTGTCGTCTTACCTGAGCCGTTAAGACCTATGAGAGAAAAGATCTCGTTTTTTCCCACGGAAAAATTTACACCTTTCAGCGCCTCGGTCTTTATTGAGGATAAGAACCGCGGAGTGCTGAAGGTCTTTCTGAGCTCTGAGACTTCAATAGGTTTTGTACTCATAACTGGTAGTATTATATAGCAGAAGTACCGTAAAATCAAGGAGTTTTCAGGGGTGGATTCCGGGCTTGAAATAAAAATATTTATATGTTATAAAGGCTCAAATGCGGCGGTAACGGGGGGGAAGTGAAGTTTTTCCGCCGACGGGGAGATTCTTTATTTATGTCCGGTGTCACTGAAAAATTGCAGGAGATAGCCCGGGAGACGCTTTCCGGGAGCGGGTTTGAACTCGTGGACCTGAGGTACGGGCGCCGGGGAAGAAAATGGTATATCCAGGTCTTTGCCGACCGGGAAGGCGGGGTTACTATTGACGACTGTGTTTTTCTCTCGGAGCGCCTTGAGTATGCACTTGACAGGGAGAAGGACCTGCTCTCGCATTCTTATAACCTTGAGGTTTCTTCACCCGGACTGGACCGGCCGCTGAAAAACGCCGCCGACTTCAAAAAATACGCGGGGCATGAGATACTTTTTAAACTATACGAACCGTTAGAGGATGCCCGTAATTGGAAAGGAACTGTCGTGGATATAACCGATGACGGGCACCTGATATTTGATGATAAGAACGGACGCCGGCTGAAGGTTGAACTTAGTAATATAGCCAGCGCAAACTTAGAGGTAAAGATATAATGCAGAACTTAAAACCTGTGCTTGAACAGATAGAGAAAGAGAAGGGGATTCCCAGCGGTGAGCTTCTGGAAATGATCGAGAGCGCACTTACCTCCGCTTTCAGGAAACACGATAGCGGAAAGGGGCTTGAGTATACTGCCAGGATAGACCCCGATTCAGGCAGGATCAGGGTTTTTGTGGAGAAGGAAGTAGTCTCTTCCGTTGAGGATGAGTCCCGGCAGATACTTAAAAAGGATGCGCTTCTGATAGACTCCTCGCTTCAGGTCGGAGATACGGTCAATGTTGAGATACCCGCAGACAGGTTCGGGCGTATCGCCGCCCAGACGGCCAAACAGATAATAATGCAGAAAATGAGGGAGAACGAGCGCGAGTCCATACTTCACGAGTTTGAGAAGAAACAGGGTGAGGTTGTGACCGGTGCCGTATACAGGTTCGCCAGGAACGCCTGCATTATGGAGATAGGAAAGGCCGAGGCCATAATGCCGGAACGGGAACAGATAAGAAATGAGAACCTTCGCCCGGGTCTGAGTATGAAAGTCTACATAGTTGAGGTGCTTCCGGGAAGTAAGGGTCCGCGGATACTGGTTTCCAGGACACATCCGGGTCTGGTGGAGGGTCTTTTCAGACTGGAAGTTCCGGAGATTTCCGAAGGGGTGGTTGAGATAGTAAAGATAGTCAGGGATCCCGGAGTAAGGTGCAAGGTGGCTGTGCGGAGCACCAACCCGAGGGTGGATCCCATAGGGGCCTGCGTCGGAATAAACGGGGTGAGGGTCCAGGCTGTAATAAACGAACTGGGCGGAGAGCGGATGGACCTTATAAAGTACTCGGATAGCACCAGTGAGTATCTGGCTAACTCCCTGAGTCCCGCCGAGGTAAGAGAAGTCGCTATTCTTGACCAGGATAAGCGCGAGGCCCGGCTTGTAGTTGCCGAAGATATGCTTTCACTGGCCATAGGCAAGAACGGGCAGAATGTCCGCCTTGCCGCCCGTCTTACCAACTGGCACCTTGATATCCAGTCCGAGTCCCAGATAAAGCAGATTAAGATGGAAAACTTTGAAAGAAATTACTCCGATATAATAAACCTCCCGGGGGTGGGTGAGAAGACAGCCCGGATACTTATGGACAGCGGCTACTCAAACCTGGAAAAGATTTCGGAGTCAGGGCCGGAGGCGATTTCATCAGTTGAAGGGATAGGACCTAAGACCGCGGAAAAGATCATTGAAGCCGCTAAAGAGGTTGTTGAAGAGAGAAGCTCCGGAGGTGAGAGCTGATGGCCGATAAAGTAAGGATATACGAGATCGCCAGGGAACTTGGCGTTGAAAGCAGGGAAGTGATCAGGGAGGCCGCGGAACTCGGGATAGAGGTTAAATCCCATTCCTCCACTATAGATGAGGAAGAGGCGGGTCTAATAGCCGAAAGTTTCAGGGAGCAGGAGAATAAAGAGAGCGGAGAGAGTTCCGAACCTGAAGTTTCTGAGAAGGAACTTCCCTCCGAACAACCTGAAGAGGCTCCTGCCGAACCTAAAGAGGCTACGTCCGGTGAAAGGGAACCGGGTAAATCCGGCCCAGCTCCCGCTGCGCCCCGGAGCGTAATAAAGGTCGATACCGGAATGACAGTAGGGGCTCTGGCTGATAAGCTCGGCCTTGACGTTGAGACCCTTATCGCAAATTACCGGGAGTTTGACATAATAGTTTCCGAGAACCAGAAAATTGATGATGAGAATACCCGGATGGTACTGGAGCATATGGGGTATGAGGCGGAAGTTACCGCTGTATTCAGTGAACCCGAGGCGCGCCGCCTTAATATCCAGCCGAGGGCCCCGGTTGTAACTGTAATGGGGCATGTTGACCACGGGAAAACCCAGCTTCTTGATACAATAAGGCAGACAAATATAATTTCGGGGGAGCGCGGGGGTATAACGCAGCATATAGGGGCCTATCGGGTCAGTGTTGAGGGGAAGGGAGATATAGTTTTTATTGATACTCCCGGCCACGAGGCATTTACCGCTATGAGGGCGCGGGGGGCCGGGATAACCGATATGGTGGTCCTGGTAGTGGCGGCCGATGACGGTGTTATGCCCCAGACCGTCGAGGCCATAAACCACGCAAACGCCGCGGGTGTGCCTATAATAGTCGCTGTTAACAAGATAGATCTTCCCGAAGCCGACCCTAAACGTGTAAGAACCCAGCTCTCCACTCATAATGTTCTTACGGAAGAGTGGGGCGGTGATATACTGAGTGTTGATATATCCGCCCGGGAGAATATAAAAGTGGACGATCTCCTGGATATGATACTTCTTCAGGCCGAGATGATGGAACTTTCCGCTCCTGTGGAGGGTCCGGCAAGGGGAGTTGTTGTGGAATCGGAGCTTGACAGGCGCACAGGTCCTACAGCGACTGTTATAATTACCGAAGGAACGCTCAGCACGGGGGACTGTTTTATCTGCGGGGTGGCCCCGGGCAGGGTAAGGGCAATGTCGGATCATTCCGGTAAAAGGATAGATAAGGCCGGACCTGCGACCCCGGTGAGTATACTCGGATTCGAGGAGCTTCCCGATGCCGGCGATATATTTTCAGTGGTCTCCGACAGGTCTGAGGCCCGCAGCCTGGCCGAGGAGCGCGCCCTGAAAGTTAAATCAGAAACAGGCGGGGGACCCGAAAAAATAACCCTGGAGGACTTAAGGAAACAGCTTCTGGGGGAGGAGCAAAAGGAGCTCAGGATCATACTCAAATCAGACGTAGCCGGCTCCCTTGAGGCAATAAAGGATTCCCTGACAAAGATGAAGACAGAAGAGGTCTCAATTAATATCATACACAGCGGTGTGGGGGGGGTGACGAAGAAGGATATAATGCTTGCTTCGGCATCGGATGCCGTTATAATATGCTTCAATATAAGTATACCCGGGTCTGCAAAAAAAGAAGCGCAGAGGGAAGGCGTTCAGGTTAGGACCTACAGGGTAATTTACGAGATTATAGATGATATTAAGAAGGCCCTTGAGGGAATGCTTGAGCCGGAAGAGGTCGAGGAAGTTCTCGGTCGGGCGGAGATCAAGAAGATTTATAATATATCCGGTGTGGGAACAATAGCCGGGTGCGCTGTTATTAACGGAACCGTAAAAAGAAACGGCAGGGCCCGGGTGATCCGCGATTCCCGGATAGTTTACGATGGAAAGCTTGCCGCCCTAAGGAGGTTTAAGGATGATGTCTCCGAGGTTGCCTCCGGGTACGAATGCGGTATTAATGTTGAAAATTTCAATGATGTCAAGGAAGGGGATATCATAGAGAGCTATGATATCCTTGAAAGAAAAAGGACTCTCAGCGAAGCCAGGTAGACTCCTAAGACCCGACCACCGCCAAGTAAATCCATGTACATAGGGACCCAGCAGATTGATATCTACCTGCCCGGGGTGCGCAGCCTCAAGGAGAAGAGGAAATATATCAGCAGCCTGAAAACCCGGCTGGGAAGATCCCTTAACGTTGCAGCAGCAGAGACCGGGTCTCAGGAACTCCTGCAGCGTTCCCTTATAGGTATATGCGCCGTAAGCTCGGACAGGGAGACGCTTGAGAAGGTATTTATTAAGATAGGAGATATTCTTAAGCGTTACCCGCAGATAAGTTTTACAGGGGAGGAAGTTCAGGTTGAGAAAAAAAACCAGAAGGACTGAACAGGTTTCCAGCCTGATTATGAAGAATCTCAGCGAGATAATTCTTTCTGAGCTCAGCGATCCGGCTATGGGGATAGTTTCGGTTACTGATGTTGAGGTAACGGTTGATCTAAGGGTTGCCAGGGTATACTTTACCGTTATGGGCGGGGGTAGAGCCCTTGAGAAACAGATAAACACCGTTAAAGGTATGGGGAAGTTTCTCAGGGTTAAACTGGCCTCCCGGGTGCAGCTTAAATATATGCCTGAGATAAAACTTTTTTATGATGAAACTCCCCGAAAGGCCCAGAGGATTGAGACAATAATTGCAAAACTTAAGCGGGAAGGGTCCCTGGAGCAGTCAGGAAATGAGTAAGTTCCGGATAAAGGCGCCTGAACCCGACAGGGAGGTTATATCAAAGATACTGGCGGCGGCCTCAAAGGGCGGCTCCGCTTGCATTACCTGGCACGCCCGTCCTGACGGAGATGCTGTCGGGGGAGGGCTGGCCCTGCGGAGGATTCTCAGTCAGCTCGGACTTGAAGCGGAGCTGGTATCTCCAACCCCGTATATGGAACACTGTTCCTTCCTTCCCGGGTTTGAAAAGATACGGATATTCTCCTGTCCTGAAGAATTTGACCTTGTATTTGTGATAGACTGCTCCGACAGCGGACGCCTGGAGGGGATGAAAGGCCTCCTGGAGGGCCCGTCTCTTGTAATAAATATTGATCATCACCAGAAAAACAGCGGGTTCGGGGATATCAATTACGTGAGGCCCGGGGCTTCTTCTGTCTGCGAGCTTATAATGAATATCGCCTCAGAGGCCGGGACGGAGATTGACAGCGGGTTTGCCCTGTGTATCTATACCGGCCTGATTACGGATACAAACAGGTTCCAGGAGCAGAATACCACCCCGCGGACCCATCTTATAGCGGCGGAGCTTATAGAAAATCACGTATCCCCGATTGAGGCGGCAAACCTTATATACGGAAATGAGGATATACGGAAGCTCAGGCTTACGGCCCGGGCCATTGACACTATAAGAATCTCAGAGACCGGCCGGGTGGGATATATAGTTATAACTCCGGGTATGCTGGAATCTGCCGGGATGAAAGATGGTAATATTGAAGGGATAATTATAGGTGAAAAATTGTTATCTTTTAGGTGTCCTCTGGATGCCGGAATAATAGTATTATTCATAACAGATTCTATTTCTTTTGTTGCATTAA